>NZ_JBDJLB010000012.1:0-166189 GCF_039673155.1 Stenotrophomonas sp. TWI1149 | reverse complement strand
CTCTTTCCCCCCCCCCCCCCCCCCCCCCCCGGGGGGGGTGGGGCGGGCGGGGGGCGTGTTGGGGGGGGGCCCCCCCCCCCCCCCCCGGCCCGCCACTACCGGTCGGGTGCGCCGCCGGCGTTAGCGGTCCGGTGCGGCGGTCGGCAGCAGGAATTGATCCAGCAGCCATAGCGCCGCCGGCCCCAGCGGCGTGCCTTTTTGCCACACCGCGTCGGTGGAGACCAGCCGCGGCCAGCCGGGCAGCGGCAGCTCTACCAAGATGCCTCGCCCATAGCGGGCGACCAGCGAGCGCGGCAACGCCGCCCAGCCGAACCCGTCCTCGGCCATCTCCAGCACCATCAGGTAATCCGACGCCGACCAGGTGCGGCCGCGTGCGTGGCCCTCGCGCTCCGCATCGCCGCTCAGGCAGATCTGGCGGTGGCTGGCCAGATGCGATTCGTCGGGCGCAGGCAGCGCCGCCAGCGGGTGGCCGGTGGCGACGAAGATGGCCATGTCCGCGCGCAGGGGCAGGGCACGCACCGCCAGTTCGGACGGGTAGGCCGGCTGATGCGGGATCAGCCCGAGATGGGCGCGGCCGCGCTGCACGACATCCAGTACATCGCTGCCTTCGGCATCCAGCCATTCCAGCTCGATATCCGGGAAACGCTGCTCGAACCGGCGCAGCAGATGCTGGTCGGGGTTGAGCTGGTAGATATCCGAGAACACCAGGCTGAGGCGCGGTTCGACCTCGTCGGCCAGCCGGATGCTGAGTTGCTCCAGGCGATCGGCGGCGGCGAGGATTTCCTGCACATGGCCCAGCACTTTGCGCCCGTCTTCGGTCAGGACCGGATAGCGCCCGCTGCGATTGAACAGGGTGAGGCCCAGGTCGGCCTCCAGCGTCGCGATCGCGCTGCTGATCGTCGATTGGGTCTTCCTCAGGCGGCGGGCGGCGGCGGAGAACGAGCCGAGTGCGGCGGCTTCGACGAAAGCGTGGAGGGATTCGGGGCCGTAGCGCATGGATGTATCGCCTTTGTCGATGGATTCCATCTTTGTAATGATGGAAAAGGCGATGATAATGGGCGCGTCGCTTGGGCGCCATGGTCCGGCTGCCGTACCGACCAACCGTCGGTACCTACCGGTGCGGTGCCGATGCGGTGCCGACGGTGCCCACGGTGCCGACAGTGCCGACCGGGTGTCGGCAGCCAGGTCACCCGGCCCACAGCGACGCACGTGCATCCGCCATCCCGGCCGATGCCCCGGTGCCCGGCGTTCCGCCGGTGTGCGCCCGGCCGCAATCAAGGAGCTTTCCATGCACACACAGGTGCATTCGCAACCCCGTGCCCGTGGCGGTCTGATCGCCTGGGCCTGCCTGACCGTGGCGATCGTCGCCGAAGTGGTCGGCACCTCGTTCATGGCTGACGCCGCCCGTCATGGTGGTCATCTCGGCTATGCCGTGATGGCCGTGGCCCTGGCCATTTCGTACTACTTCCTGGCACTGTCGGTGCGCGGCATCGCGGTCGGTGTGGCCTACGCGGTGTGGGAAGGTCTCGGCCTGACCCTGCTCACGCTGGTCGGCATGTTCGTGTTCAAGGACAGCCTCTCGGTGCAGCAGATGATCGGGCTGGTGATGGCGGCGGCCGGCATCGTCTGCGTCACCCTCGGTGAGGAGCACACGTCATGAATCTCACCGCGTTCCTGTTCGTGCTGTGCTCGGCGCTGATCGACATCGCCGCCAACATGATGGTCGCCAAGTCCGATGGCTTCCGTAAACCCGCGTGGGGCGTCGCCGCGATCGGGCTGGTCTGGATTGCCTTCGCGTTGCTCGGCCAGGCGGTCAAGACCATGGACCTGGCCACGGCCTATGCGATGTGGGGCGCCATCGGGGTGATCGGCACCGCCCTCTGCGGGCGCGTGCTGTTCGGCAACCGCCTGCGCCCGATCGGCTGGGTTGGGATTGCGCTGGTCACCGGTGCGGTGGTGGTGCTGTCCAGCCACTGAGTTTGATCAGCGGAACAACTGATTCAACACCGCCCCGGAGGCCGCGTCGGCGAACCCGTCGAAGCGGCCCTCGTCTTTCAGCAACTGCGAGGCGCGCATCATCCCGCCCCAGGCGGTGCGCGCCATCGCACCGCCCACGCTGACCCGGCGCACGCCCATGCCGGCGATGTCCTGCAGGGTGAAGGGCAGTGCGCTGCCGACCAGCAGGTTGACCGGACGCGGTGCGACTGCAGCCACGACGGCCTCGATCTGTTCGCGGGTGCTGATGCCCGGCGCGTACAGACAGTCCGCGCCGGCGTCGGCATAGGCCCGCAGGCGGGTGATCGCATCGTCCACATCCGGGCGGCCGACGAAGAAGTTCTCGGCGCGGCCTATCAGCAGCACGTCCTCGCCGGATGCGTCGATCGCACGGCGTGCGGCCCGTACCCGTGCGACGGCATCCTCCAGCGTGCGCAGCGGATGGGCGGGATCGGGGCCGGCGTCTTCGATGGAAATGCCCGCTGCCCCGGTGGCGATGGCGCGGGTGACGTTGCTGCCGACACCCTCCAGCATGCCGAAGCCATCGCCGAAATCGGCATTCAACGGGAGCGGCGTCGCGGCGGCCAGGGTGTGCAGATGCGCGAGCGTTTCGTCCAGGGTCAGCGTGCCATCGGCCTGCGCCTGGCTCCACGCATAGCCGGAGCTGGTCGAGGCCAGCGCCTGGAAGCCGAGGCTGTGCAGATAGCGTGCGCTGCCGGCATCCCACGGATTGGGCAGCACGAAGCAGCCGTCCTCATGCAATGCGCGGAAGGCCGCGCGGCGCGGGCGGGGATCGAAGGGCAGGGCCGTCATGGCGCGCATCCGGTGGGCAGTGGACCGATGGTAACGCCATCGTCCGGCACGCCCGTCAGGCCTTTACCCACCGCGCGCACAGCCCCACCAGCACCAGCGTCACCGCCACCGCACTGAAGGCGAACACCAGGCTGCTGGCCTGCGCGACGAAACCGATCAGTGCCGGGCCGGCCAATACGCCTGCATAGCCGAGCGTGGTGATCGCCGGGATGGCCAGGCTTTCCGGCATGACCTTCTGGTTGCCCGCCATCGAGAACAGCGCCGGGACGATGTTCGCGCAGCCGAGGCCGACCAACGCATATCCGCACAGGGCCAGCGGCATCCAGGTCGCAAACGTCGCCAGGCCGAAGCCCGACGCCGCCACCAGGCTGCCGATCAGGATCGAACGGTGGCGGCCGAGCCGGGCCACCACGCCGTCGCCGACCAGCCGGGTCACGGTCATCGCGATGGCGAAGGCCAGATACCCCAGGCCGGCGCGGGAGGGGTCGACCTGCTGCACTTCATGCAGGAACACCGCGCTCCAGTCCAGTACCGAACCTTCGGCCAGGAACGCCACGAAACACAGCACGCCGATCGCCAGCACCACCCCGTGCGGCACCGCGAACATCGGCGCATCGCTGGGGGCCTTGTCGGTCCGCCAGTACGGCAGCGAGATCGCCAGCAGCGCCGCCATCACCGCCGAGCCGAGCAGGCACACCAGCCACGGCGGCAGGTGGACCGCGAGCAGGCCGGTCATCGCGCCGGCACCGACCGCGCCGCCGATGCTGTAGAAGGCGTGGAAGCCGGACATCATCGGCCGGCCGCTGTCGCGCTCGACCATGATCGCCTGCATGTTCATCACGCAATCGCAGGCGCCCACGCCGGCACCGAACACGAACAGCACCGCCCCCAACGTCAGCGGCGAGGGCGCGATGGCGAGCAGGGGCAGGGTGGCGATCACCATCACCAGCGTGGCGATCATCACCGCACGGCAGCCGTGGCGTGCGGCGAGCATCCCGGCGATCGGCATCGCCAGCAGCGAACCGGCGCCCAGGCACAGCAGCACCAGGCCCAGCGAGCCTTCATCCAGGCCCGTGCGGTTCTTGGCGAAAGGCACCAGCGGCGCCCAGGCGGCGGTGGCGAAGCCGGGCAGGAAGAAGGCGGCGCGGGTGGCGTGCTGCTGGCCACGGGCGAGGAGCGACGAAGAAGCAGAACGCGTCGACATGGAGTCCGGACCTCAGTGCTGCGCGGCGTGCTGGAGGGCGACACCGCGGCGCTCGAACGCCGCGACCTGTGCCGCCGGCGCGTCCGCTTCCACGACCAGCAGGTCGATCTGATCGACATCGCCGATCCGATACGAGGCCTGCGCGCCCAGCTTGTCGTTGGTGGCGACGACCACGCAGCGGCTGCTGGCGGCAATCAGGGCGCGCTTGAGCGTCGCCTCCTCGCCATCCACGGCCCAGATGCCCGCTTCCGCATCCACCGCGCAGGTGCCGACAAAGCACACGTCCACGCGCAGCGCACGGATCGCGTCCAAGGCCTGCGCGCCCACGGTCGCGCCGATGCGCGGGTCCATGCGGCCGCCGATCAGCGTGACCTCGATGCCCGGGCGGCTCATCAACGCCAGCGCGATATCCGGGGCGTTGGTCACCACGCGAATGCCCTGATGCTGGGGCAGGCAGGTGGCGATCACCGTATTGGTCGAGCCGGCGTCGAGGAAGACCAGCTCGCCGGGCAGCACCTGGGCGGCCGCGATCCGCGCCAGGGCGCGCTTGCGCTCGTGGTCCTTTTCGTGGCGCTCGGCCAGCGCCGGGAAGGTCGGCGTCGCCGGCAGCGCACCGCCATGCACCTTGCGGCACAGGCCCTGCGCGGCCAGCTCGCGCAGGTCGCGGCGGATTGAGTCTTCCGAGACCTGCAGCTCGACGGCGAGCTGCGCCGACATCACGCGGCCGTGCTCGCGCAGCAGGCGCAGGATGGTCTGTTGGCGTTCGCCCGGCAGGGCGTCCTGGGTGGTCATGGGTAACCTCGGGTCAGGGCGGAGGCAGCGCATCAGTCTGCATGAATGTGCAGACATGTGCGTTGGAGTGCCTGTATGTGGTCCGCACTGTAGCAGAGGTCTTCGCTTTGGGTGCGTTAATCTGCACGAATATGCCGAAAGGTGCCGGATCATTCAGGCGACATCCGTGCTTCCCGCTCATGCCACCGGCAACAGCTCCGGCCGGATCACCGCCGCCGCCCAGTCCATGAACGCGGCCACCCGGCGCGGCAGATGACGGCGCTGGGCATACAGCAGCGTGACCGGCATGGGCTCCGCCTTCACCCCGGTGAGAATCTCCACCAGCGTGCCCGCCGCCAAGGCCTGGCGGACGCCCAGCCGTGGCACCTGGATGATGCCCAGCCCGGCCAGCGCCGCCGCGGTGTATCCATCGCCGCTGTTGACCGTCACCGCGCCCCCCATCGGCAGGCTGCGATAGACCTCACCGTCGGGGTACTCGAAACCAGGCGAGCGCTGGCCCAAAGTGCCGACGTAGTGGATCAGGGCGTGGCCGGCCAGATCGTCCAGCGTCGTGGGTGTACCGCGCGCGACCAGATACGCCGGGCTGGCGCAGTTGATGATCGGCAGATGCCCGAGCGGGCGGGCGACCAGCGTGTTGTCATCCAGCGGGCCCACCCGCAGCACGCAGTCGAAGCCTTCGCGGATCAGATCGACGCGGCGGTCGGTACCGCTCAGCTCGATCTCCCCGGGATGCCGGGCCAGGAAATCCGGCAGCTGCGGAATCACCAGCTGCCGGGCCAGCCCACTGGACATGTCCACGCGCAGGCGGCCCTTCAACTGGCTGGTATCGATCCGGAACATGCCCTGCAGATCGTCCATCTCGTGCAGCAGATCGTGCGCGCGCGCCTGGAACTGGGCGCCATCGGCGGTCAGCTGCACCCGGCGCGTGGTCCGGTGCAGCAGCTGCACGCCCACTTCCGCTTCCAGCCGTTGCACGGCGAGGGACACACTGGCCTTGGGCAGGCCGAGGCTGTCGGCCGCGCCGGTGAACGAGCCCAGTTCGGCGACCCGCAGGAAGCAGCGCAGTTGATCGAGGCGATCCATGGATTGTTTATGAAGTATGGACAGTCAAATCAGCATCCGCTGATTTATGCCGGTCTGCAATGCCAATACGCTGGCCTTCCTTATCCAAGCAGGTGACTGACATGCGCAACGCACGCCGAATCGTTCTGATCACCGGCGGCAGCCGTGGCCTCGGCCGCAATGCCGCCCTCGCGCTGGCCGCCGATGGCGCCGACATCGTGCTCACCTACCGCAGCCAGGCCGAGGCCGCCCAAGAGGTGGTCGCCCGGATCGAGGCGCTGGGGCGTCGCGCCGCGGCGATTCCGCTGGACATGGCCGACAGCGCCGGGTTTGCTGCCTTCGCCGGCCAGGTCCGCACCGTGCTGGACGGGTGGGGCGAGACCCACCTGCAGGGTCTGCTCAACAACGCGGGCGAAGGGCTGCAAGCGATGATTGCCGACACCACCGTCGCGCAGTTCGACGCGCTGGTCGCTGTGCATCTGAAGGGCCCGTACTTCCTGACGCAGGCGTTGTTGCCTCTGATCGCCGACGGCGGCCGCATCCTCAACGTCTCCAGCGGACTGGCGCGCTTCTCGCTGCCGGGCAGCTCGGCCTACGCGATGATGAAGGGCGGCATCGAAGTGTTCACCCGCTACCTCGCGAAGGAGCTTGGCGCACGTGGCATCAGCGCCAACACACTCGCGCCGGGCGCGATCGAAACCGACTTCGGTGGCGGCCGCGTGCGCGACGATGCGCAGGTCAACGCGATGGTGTCCTCGATCACCGCGATGGGTCGGCCGGGCAAGCCCGATGACATCGGCCCGGTGGCGGTCGCACTGCTGTCGCCGCAGACCGCGTGGGTCAATGCGCAACGGGTGGAGGCATCGGGCGGCATGTTTGTCTGAGGGTCGTGTGGCGGCGCTGCGACCGGCCGCGCCGACATCGGTGGGTCACGCCCTGAACGGTGGGTCACGACCGGTGGTCGTGACGCCCTCTGGCATGGCTGAGAATGATTCGCATCACTCGCCGTCACTGGCTATGATGCGGGTCCTTTCCGTTACGATCCCGAGCCTCTCTTGAAGCATGCGTCGCCAATCAGCCCCATGGGCCGCGTATTCGCCACGGTCGCCTTCGTTGAAGCCTTGACCTGGGCCGGCCTGTTGATCGGCATGTATCTCAAATATCACGCGGCCGATCCGACGCCGGTCGGGGTCAAGATCTTCGGGCCGGTGCACGGCGTGGCCTTCATGGTCTACGTCGTTGTGTCGGTGCTCGCCGCCATCCGTCTGCGCTGGCCCTGGTGGGCGGCACTGCTGGCGCTGGCCGCGGCGGTACCGCCGCTGGTCACGCTGCCGCTGGAGTGGTGGTTCAAGCGCCGCGGGCTGTTGTCGGCGCCGATCGCACGCACGCGCTGAAGCCCGCACCAGACGATCCCCTGCGCGCGTCACCCAGCGCCGAGCACGCCAAGAATCTGCTTCGGCGACTGGAATCCCGCCAGCCGCGCGGTTTCGTGACCGTCGCGGACCACCAGCAACGTGGGGGTCTGGCGCAGCCCGAGCTCGCGGAACAATCCCTCTCCAACCGTTTCGAGCCTCACCTTCAGCAGGGTCATGCCAGCGTCTTCAATCGCGCCGGCAACACTCGCCAGTGACATCTCCAGCATCCGGCATCCCGGGCAGTCGTCCTTGTGGAAGTCCACCAGCAGGGCGGGATGTTCGCGCAGGGCGGCGTGGTAATCCTCGGGGGTCTGGGCGTGCAGGGTCAGCATGTCGTCGTGCTCGTGGTGTGGGCCAACACGGTGTCGGTCCAGTGGTGGATGGCGTGGGTATCCTCGGCGCCCTGCGGCATCTGCTCGATCTCCAGCACCGGACAGGACGAGGTGAAGAACCGCGCCAGCCGATGCGCGGCGCCGCAGTAGTACTCCTCGCCCCATTGGGTCTCGCCGGTGCCGAACACCGCCACCGGAAAGGGCAGCGGCAACCCGAAGCGGTCACGCAACGCGGCGACGCAGTCCTTCATTTCCGCCGGGGTGCGCCCGGCGTTGTCGGTCCAGGAACCGAGCAGGCAGAGGGTGGGTGCCGCGTCCGTCAGTACGGCGGCCACGTCGCCGGCATCGACGTCGAGCCAGTCCACGTGATGCCCCAGCGCTTCGCAGCGCGCCCGGATCAGCGTCGCCACCTCCCGGGTGTTGCCGCTCAGCGAGGCGAAAGCCAGCAGGATCTGCATCTGCCCGGGCGCCTTATAGATCGTCGAAGCCATTGTCCGAATTGGTCTTCTTGTAGCTGGCGTTGCGCATCTCGAAGAAGTCGGTCTTGGTTTCGGTGAAATTGTCGGCGTACGCCTTGATCCACGGCATCACGTTGACGTTGGTCTCGCTGTACAGTTTCTCGATGCCGAGCATGCCGGCCATCTTGTTGGCGCGGTACTTCACGTAGCGGATCATCTCGTCCACGTCGATGCCGTCGATGCCATCGAGCACTTCACCGGTCCAGCGCGTCTCCAGCTGGATGGCGTGCTCGAAGGCTTCATGCACATAGGCGGTCAGCTGCTCGCCCTGCAGGGCCGGGTTCTCGCCGATGATCGCGCGGATCAGTTCGCTGATGAACTTGGTGTGGGCCAGCTCGTCGCGGTTGATGAAGCTGATGATCTTGCCGGTACCGGTCATGCGGTTCTGGCGGACCAGGTTGTAGAAGAACGCGAAACCGGAATAGAAGTTGATCCCTTCCAGGATCGAGGACTGGATCAGTGCACGGATCAGTGTCTCGGCGGTCTTCTCGCGCATGAAGTCGTCGTAGGACTGCATAATCGGCGCGTTGCGGGCGAGGATGGTGGGGTGGGTGCGGGCGATCTCGAAGACGCGGTTCTGGTCGGCCAGCCCGGCGATCGAGGCCAGCACGTAGCTGTAGCTTTCGTTGTGGATCACCTCCTGCTGGCCGATGATCGCGGCGTTGGCGTGAGCGGCGGGATCGGTGATGTACTCGGCGACGTTGTAGATGAAGCGCGTCTGCGGCGAGTCCAGCGTGGCGAGCAGGCCGATGATGGAGTCGTAGGCGTTCTTCTCGCGGGCGTTGAGCTCACCGTACTGGCGCGCGTCGCCCTTCATGTCGACTTCGTCGGGAATCCAGAAGTTGGTCGAGAGCTCCTTGTACGCCCGGTAGAAGGACGGGTAGGGGATGTCGTTCCAGTTGAGGATGCCGCTGGTGCGGCCGTTGATGATGCCGGTGGAGCGGTTGGGGTGGCGCGGTTCGAGGATCTTGATGCGTTCGAGGGGGATGGCCATGGGGTGTGTCCTTGGTTCTTTACGGGCGGTGCGGGGGTGCGGGGTTGCCGGCCAGCGGCCGGCACTACCGGTCAAGGGGCTGACGACCAACGGTCGTCGGATACCGGGCTACTGACGACCAACGGTCGTCAGCTACCGGGCTGACCGGGTCAGCTGCTGCACCATTCGCACTCGCTTATGTCGATGTCGTTCGAGCGCACGTAATAGGTCGTCTTCAAGCCTTCGCGCCAGGCGCTCATGTGCAGCGCGAGCAGGGTGCTGGCGCGGATGGTGCTGGGGACGTAGAGGTTGAAGCTGATCGACTGGTCCACGTGGCGCTGGCGGCGGGCGTTCTGGCGGATGCTGGCGAACTGGTCGACCCGGTACGCGCCTTTCTCGTAGTACGGGTAGGTGTCCAGCGACAGCCCCGGTGCGGCGACCGGGCGGCGGAAGTCCTTCTTTTCTTCGTAGTAGAACGCGCCGTAGACCGGGTCGATCGAGGCCGTGGAGCCGGCGATCTGGGCGGTGCTCATGTTCGGGGCGACCGCCATCAGCCAGCCATTGCGCAGTCCGTTGACGCCCACCTGCGCCGCCAGTTCGCGCCAGGCCGGGCTGTCGTAGCCACGAGCGCCGAAGTACTCGCCGTTCTGCCAGTCGCTGCCGACGAACGCGCTGTAGCGGCCCTTTTCCTTGGCCAACGTCATGCTGGCCTGGATGGTCAGGTAGTTGATGCGCTCGTACAGGCCGTCCGCATAGTCCTCGGCCTGGGTCGAGTTCCACTCGATCTGCTGCAGGGCAAGCAGGTGATGCCAGCCGAACGTGCCCAGGCCGATCGCGCGGTACTTGCGGTTGGTGATGGTCGCCTGCGGTACCGGCAGCTGGTTGAGGTCGATTACGTTGTCCAGCATCCGCACCTGGATCGGCACCAGCCGCTCCAGCACGTCGGTGGTCAGCAGGTCCGGGGCGGCCGTCACCGCGCGGCCCAGGTTGATCGAGGACAGGTTGCACACCACGAAATCGCCGGCCTGCTTGGTCGTCACGATCTGGTCGCCGCTGATCATCTCCTGGATCATGCGGGTGGGGCTCATGTTCTGCAGGATCTCCGTGCACAGATTGCTGGAGTAGATGCTGCCGGCATGCTTGTTCGGGTTCATCCGGTTCACTTCGTCCCGGTAGAACATGAAGGGATTGCCGGTCTCCAGCTGGCTGACCATGATCCGCTTGAAAAGGTCGATGGCCTTGATCGTACGCCGGCTGATCCGCTCGTCGGCCACCACCTCCTCGTACTTCTCGCGGAAGCTGCCCTGGCCGCGCTGCTCATCGTGGAAGTCCTGCAGGTACCAGCCCTTGATCCGCTTCACCTCATACGGATCGAACAGATACCAGTCACCCCGCCGCTCGACCGCCTCCATGAACAGGTCCGGCAGGCACACCGAGGTGAACACATCGTGCGCGCGCAGGCGCTGGTCGCCGTTGTTCAGGCGCAGATCGAGGAAGGCTTCGATGTCGCGGTGCCAGACATCCAGGTACACCGCGATCGCGCCCTTGCGCTGGCCCAGCTGATCCACGCTCACCGCCGTGTTGTTGAGCTGCTTGATCCACGGCACCACGCCGCCGGAGGAGTTCGCGACGCCTCGGATCGAAGAGCCGGCGGAGCGCACATAGCCCAGATAGGCGCCCACGCCACCGCCGTGTTTGGAGACGCGCGCCACGTCGGTGTTGGAGTCGTAGATGCCCTGCAGGCTGTCGTCCACCGTATCGATGAAGCACGACGACAGCTGGCCGCCCACCTTGCCGGCATTGGCCAGTGTCGGCGTCGCCACCGTCATGTACAGGTTGGACAGCGCCCAGTACGCCTCGCGCACCAGCAGCATGCGCCGCCGCCGTGAGCGCTCACCGTGCTCGTGCTCGTGCTGCATCAGGTACAGCGCGATGGTCAGCCAGCGTTCCTGCGGCAGCTCGTACACCGCGCGCGAGTGGTCGGTGGCGAGATAGCGCGTGGCCAGCAGATACAGGCCGTTGTAGGCGAACAGAGTGTCGCGCTCGGGCTCGATCATCTGCCCGGCTTCCTCCAGTTCGTCCTTGGAATAGGCCTTGAGGATGTCGATCGAGTACACGTTGCGGTCGGCCAGGCTCTCCTGCAGGCCCACGTAGGAGCCGTACTTCAGCGTGGCGTCGTAGAAGCGGTTCTTGCTGGCGCGCTTGTACAGGCGGCGCAGGTAGAGCCGGGCGGCGAAGTGTTCCCAGTCCGGCGCGGTCAGGTCGATGCGCGATTCCGCCTCGCGGATCAGCAGGTCCACCATCTCATCGGCGCTGAGCTGTTGCCGGCGCGCGATCTGCCCGAGCACGCTGCGCAGGTAGTCGGCCACGTCCAGCTGCGGGAACTCGGCGTGCACGCTGTGCACGGTCCGCTCCAGCCGCCCCTGGTCGAACGGCATGCGCCGGTTGCCGCCTTCCTTGGTGATCCACAGCGTTTCATTGACGGTGGCCGCATCAAAGGCGGTATCGGTGGGCGGGGTGAGGGTCGAGGCGACGGTGTCGTCGATGTTCATGCGATCTCCTTGCATGGCGCAGTGCCCAGCAGGCGGCGCGGCAGAGCCGAGCGGCAGCCGGACAGAAGGCGTGTTGGGTGGGCAGGCCCTGCGTGTGCAGGAATACGTCGCCAGAGGCTCACATCGGTGGCGACGGGCCTTGCTTCCAGGCGCCGGTCAGGTGGTACGACGGGGCGTTCAAGCGCAACGCGGCGTCGGGACGGTGCACCGGGCCTGGCGGAAGCGGGGAGCCGATGGACACAACATAGTGGGGTGCGAGTGGATCGTCAACCGAAGATGTAGTGCTTTTTTGTCGCAGGGCACCAAGGTGGACATGAACATGTCATAAGGCCTGCTCTATCAAACGCAAATGCGAGCCGTTATCATTTAATGGATCACAGGGCGGTGATGCGTTGTGGTTCAACTTCTTATTGGCTGTGGTGTTCAATGTCTTCACGTCCTGTCGTTTCCGGTTTGCCCGCCCTCGTCTCCGCCGCCCTGCTCGGCACCATGGCGATGATGGCGTTCGTGTCCGTGATCGGCCCGGTGGTGCGGGTGCTGGGCCTGGCCGAGTGGCACGCCGGCCTGTCGGTCACCGCGGCGGGTGTGTTGTGGATGCTGTCGGCACGCCGCTGGGGCGCGCTCAGCGATCGCATCGGCCGCAAGCGCGTGCTGCTGATCGCACTGGCGGCCTATGCCGTGATCTACGTAGCGCTGGCGGTGTTCGTCGATGTGGCGCTGACCTCACCGCCGGCGATCTGGATGTCCGTGCTGGTCCTGGTTGGCACGCGCGCACTGGTGGGGTTGTTCTACGCCGCCGTGCCGCCGACCGCCGCGGCCATCATTGCCGATCAGGCGGCCCCGGGGCAGCGCGGCAGCGTGATGGCCAAGCTCGGCACCGCCAACGCGCTGGGCATGGTGCTGGGCCCGGCCGCCGCCGGTTGGATCGCTTACAAGAATCTCTCGCTCACACTGTATGTGGCCGCGTTGTTGCCGTTGCTGTCGCTGCTGATGATCTGGTGGCGGTTGCCGAATACACCCCCCGTCGCGCCGACACATACCGGCCCCAAGCCGACGCTCGGGCTCGGCGATGCACGCCTGCGCCTGCCGTTGCTGGCGGTGTTCGCCGCGATGATCTCGGTCACCATCGCTCAGGTGACGGTCGGCTTCTTCGCGATCGACCGCCTGCGCCTGTCACCGGCAGACGGTGCGCGCATGGCCGGGCTGGCCCTGACCGCGGTCGGCGTGGGCCTGATCTTCGCGCAGGGCCTGGTGATGAAGCTCAAGGACATCCGCCCGACGCGCTGGATCCTGGTCGGCGCACTGATCTCCGGGTTGGGCTTTGCGTCGGTGGCACTGATCAGCGTGCCGTGGCAGCTGCTGGCCAGCTATGCGATCGCGGCGTTCGGCATGGGCTTCGTGTTCCCCAATTTCCAGGCGCTGGCCGCCGATTCGGTGGAGGCGCACGAGCAGGGCGCTGCCGCGGGCACGGTCGCGTCGGTGCAGGGCATGGGCATGGTGGTCGGGCCGATGATCGGCACGCTGCTGTACCGCTGGTCGCCGAGCGCGCCGTACCTGCTGGTCGGCGTGGTGCTGCTGATCCTGGCCGTCTCCGCAGCGGTGCACCGCGAGCGGGGTGCGGCATGAACGGGATGCTCGCCATCGGTGTGACCGAGGAGATGACCGACACCACCGCCATCGACGCCGCCGATGCGCCGTACTTCCTGCTGCGCAGCCCGCAGCAGGCGATGGAAGCGCAGGGTGTGCGCGCGCGGCTGCCGTCCGGTGCCACCGCCACGCTGGCCGGGCGCGTCGCTGCGTTCTTCGCCGCGCCGCGCTCCGGCCCGCGCTTGCTGGTGGGTGCGGTGCCGTTCGATCCCGAGCAGGGCGATGCGCTGTATCAGCCGGACCAGGTGTCCGGCCAGCCCGCGGTGGTCCGTGTGGAAACGCCAACGCTGGTCGGTGATGTGGTCGCTGAACCGTCTGCGGATGCGTATGCGCAGGCAGTGGCAACGGCCGTCACCGAACTGCAGCGCAGCGACAGTCCGCTGGAGAAAGTCGTGCTCGCCCGCAGCCTGCGCGTCACCACCGCGCAGCCGCTGCATCCGCGCGTGCTGGCCGCGCGCCTGGGCAAGGATCCCAGCGTGGCCACCTACGTGGTGCCGATGCCCGCAGCGGGCGCGGCCGACCCGGCCTGGCTGGTCGGTGCCACCCCGGAGCTGCTGGTCTCCAAGCGCGGTGACCGCGTGCTGTCGCATCCCTTGGCAGGTTCGGCCCGTCGTTCGGCCGATCCCGCCGAAGATGCGCGCGCCGCCGAAACGCTGCTGGCCTCGGCCAAGGATCATGACGAGCACCGCCACGTGGTCGAGGCCATCGTCGCCGCGCTCGCCCCGCTGTGCCACCAGGTCGAAGCGCAGCCGCGCCCGACGCTGCATGCCACCGCAACCATGTGGCACCTCGGTACCCGCATCCATGGCACGTTGAAGGACGCCTCGGTGTCCTCGGCCGCCCTGGTCGCCTTGCTGCATCCCACCCCGGCGGTGTGCGGTACTCCGCGCCAGCAGGCGCTGGCGCTGATCCGCCAGGCCGAGCCGGTGGCGCGGGGCTTCTATGCCGGCGCCGTCGGCTGGACCGATGCCCAGGGCGATGGCGACTGGTACGTGGCGATCCGCTGCGCACGGGTGCAGGGCACCGAAGTGCGCCTGTATGCCGGTGCCGGCATCGTCGCGGACTCACACCCCGATCTCGAGGTAGCCGAAACGGCTGCCAAGTTCATGGCCCTGCTGACCGCGCTCGGCGTCCATGACGTTCGTTCTTTCTGATGTGCGGGAGCTGTCCATGAACGCATCCTTTTCTTCCTCCCGGGTGCCGCTGCGCCAGGTCTGGCCACCGGCCCTGGTCGCGCGTTACCGCGCTGCCGGGCACTGGCGCGGCGAGACCTTCCCGGGTTTCCTGCGCGAGCGCGCCGAGCGCTTCGCCGGTGACATCGCCATAGTCGGTGGCGATACGCGCCTGACCTATGCGCAGCTGTGGCAGGAGGCCGGCCGCATCGGTGCCGGCCTGCTGGCCCAGGGACTGGCACCGGGTGACCGGGTGGTGGTCCAGCTCGGCAACGTGCCCGAGTTCGTCACCGTGGTCTGTGGCCTGTTCCGTGCCGGCCTGATTCCCGTGTATGCGCTGCCCGCGCACCGGATCACCGAAGTCACGCATTTCGCGCGCAAGGCCGAAGCCAGTGCGTACATCGCCGCCGCGAACCATGACGGCTTCGACTACCGCACGCTGGCGCGCGAGCTGCAGTCGCAGGTGCCGGACGTGCAGCACGTCGTCATCGCCGGTGACGCGGCCGGGTTCACCGCGCTCGATACGCTGGCCGGTGACCTCGAACAGCGCCTCTCGATCCGGACCCGCAGTCGGTCGCGTTCCTGCAGATTTCCGGCGGCAGCACCGGCCTGTCCAAGCTGATCCCGCGCACGCATGACGACTATCTGTATTCGTTCCGCGCCAGCAACGCGATCTGCGGCATCACCCGGGACAGCGTCTATCTGGTCGCGCTGCCGGCCGCGCACAACTTCCCGATGAGCTCGCCGGGGTTCTTCGGCACGCTGTACGCCGGGGGACGCGTGGTGCTCAGCCCGGGTGCGGGCCCGGACGCCGCGTTTCCCTTGATCGCGCGCGAACGGGTCACCTGTGTCGGCCTGGTGCCGCCGCTGGCGCTGCTGTGGGCCCAGGCCGCCGCGACGACAGTCCACGATCTTTCCAGCCTGCAGGTAGTGCAGGTCGGCGGTGCCAAGCTGGTGCCGGAAGCTGCGCGCCGCGTCATCGCCGGGCTGGGCTGCACGCTGCAGCAGGTGTTCGGCATGGCCGAGGGCCTGGTCAACTACACGCGCCTGCACGACAGCGACGACCTCATCGTCTCCACCCAGGGGCGCCCGATCAGCGAAGACGACGAGGTGCTGGTGGTCGATGACCACGGCAACCCGGTCGCAGAAAGTGAAACCGGGCATCTGCTCACCCGCGGCCCCTATACGATCCGCGCCTACCACAACGATCCGGCCGCCAATGCGCGTGCCTTCACCGAAGATGGCTTCTACCGCACCGGGGACATGGTCCAGCGGCTGCCGGGCGGCTATCTGGTGGTGCAGGGCAGGGCCAGCGACCACATCAACCGCGCCGGCGAGAAAATCTCCGCGGAAGAAATCGAGGACCACCTGCTGGCGCACCCGAGTGTGTTCGATGCCGCCGTGGTCTCGATCCCCGATGACTACCTGGGTGAGCGCAGCTGCGCCTTCATCATTGCCCAGGGCGAGCCGACCAAGGCCGCCAGCCTCAAGGCCTGGGTCCGCAGCCGCGGCCTGGCCGCGTTCAAAGTGCCGGACCAGATCGTGTTCGTCGATGCCTTCGGCACCACCGCGGTCGGCAAGATCAGCCGTCGCGAACTGCGTGCCCAGCTGCGCGAACGTTTCATGCAACAGACAGGAGAAACGCGCTGATGGCGCTGCCCAAGATCCAACCGTATCCGCTGCCGACCCAGGCCGAGCTGCCGACCCCGCGCGGCGCGTGGCAACCGGACACCGCGCGCGTGGCGCTGCTGGTGCATGACATGCAGCGCTACTTCCTGGCCGCCTTCGCGCCGGATGCGGCACCGCTGGCCCCGGCCGTCGCCAACATCGCGCGCCTGCTCACGCACTGCCGTGCGCGTGGCATCCCGGTGTTCTACACCGCCCAGCGCGGCAACCAGGACCGGCGTGACCGTGGCCTGCAGGCCGATCTGTGGGGCCCGGGCATGTCCGCCACCGAGGAACACGAAGCCATCATCGAGGCCGTGGCCCCGGTGGAGGGCGACCATGTCCTGGTCAAACACCGCTACAGCGCATTCCAGCGCAGCAACCTGGAAACCATGATGCGCGCGCGTGGCCGCGACCAGTTGCTGGTCACCGGCGTCTACGCGCATATCGGCTGTACCGCCACGGTCGCCGAAGGCTTCCAGCGCGACATCGAGAGTTTCATCGCCGCCGACGCGGTCGCCGATTTCTCGCGGGCCGACCATGACCTGGCCCTGCACTGGATCGCCCGCACCTGTGGCGTGCCGATGACCACCGATCAGCTGCTGGAGACGCTGGCATGACCGCACTGACCCTGGAGCGCATGCGCGCCGATGTCGCCGGGATGCTCGGCGAAGCCCCCGAGGACGTCCAGGACGACGAGAACCTGATGGACCTCGGGCTGGATTCGATGCGCGTACTCGGCCTGGTACTGGCCTGGGGCAACACCGGCATCCCGCTGGAATTCAGTCATCTGGCCGAACACGCCACGCTGGGCGGCTGGTGGACCGTGGTGCAGCGGCTGCAGGCCGAGGCGGCGGCCAGCGCATGACTGCCCGTGCGGTGCCGGGCGCGGCCGGGCCCATCGTCCGCGGGCTGAGCGAGGCCCAGGCGGGCCTGTGGTATGCCCAGCGGCTGGCGCCGGACAGTCCCGCGTTCAACACCGCCCACGCCGTCTGGATCGAGGGTGCGCTGGATGTCGCGGCTTTCGTGCGTGCCGCCGATCAGGCCGCGCAGGAAGCGGAGGCGCTGGCCCTGCGCATCGTCGAGGACGCGCAGGGCGCGCCCGGCCAGTGGCTCGACCCGCAGCACACGCCGACGTTGCAGGTGCTGGATCTGTCCGATCAGCCGGACCCCGCCGCCGCCGCGCGCGAGGCCATGCAGCGCGACCGGCTCAGCCCGGTCGATCCCGCCCGCGATCGGCTCAGCCAGCAGCGTCTGTTCCTGCTCGGTCCGGCGCGCAGCGTCTGGTACCTGCGCGTGCATCACCTGGCCACCGACGGCTACGGCATGGGCCTGCTGACCGAGCGCGTCTGCGCGCTGTATGCGGGTCATCCGCAGCAGGCTGCGGTGGCACCGTTGCTGCCCGTGCTGGATGAAGACGCCCAGTACCGTGACAGCGAGCGCCGCACCCGCGATGCCGCTTACTGGCGCGATGCCATGGCCGGTGCGCCGGCCGCCACCGGGCTGCAGGCGGGCGTGGCGCCGGCCGCAGCAGATGCGCTGCGCCACGTGCAGCCGATCGACACCGCGCTGCGCGAGCGCCTGCACGCGGCGGCGGCCGCGATCGGCCAGCCCTGGCCGGACCTGCTGACCGCGCTCGGCGCGGAGTACTGCCGCCGGATCAGTGCTGAAGCGGAGGCGGTGATCGGCGTGCCCTTCATGGGTCGCCTCGGCAGCGTCTCCGCCCGCGTCCCGGCGATGGTGATGAACGTGCTGCCGCTGCGGGTCGCGGCCACGCACGACAGCGTGGATGCGTATGTGCGCGATATCGCGATGCGCCTGATGCGGGGCCGGCGCCATGGTCGCTACCGGGGTGAGCAGCTGCGGCGCGACCTCGGCCTGATCGGCGGCCAGCGCCGCCTGCATGGTCCGCTGGTCAATGTGCAGCCGTTCTATCGGCCGCTGCAGCTGGCCGGCGTCACTGCGACGCTCGACGTACTTTCCACCGGTCCGGTCGATGACGTGACGCTCGGCTTCCGCGGGGATGGCACGGCCGTGCTCGATCTGGAGATCGAGGCCAATCCCACGCTGTACACCCCCACACAGGTGCAGGCGCATGCCGCGCGCCTGCTGCATTTCGTGTCGGCCGCGCTGGACGTCCAGGCCACCGGCGGCACGATCGCTTCGGTAACGCTGTGCACGCCCGCCGAAGCGCAGCGCTATCTGCATGACATCAATGCCACGGCGCATCCGGTGCCCGAGCTCAGCCTGGCCGCGCTGATCACCGCACGGATGGCAGCGACGCCGACGGCCACCGCGGTCGTCTTCGGCGCGCATCAGCTGAGCTTCGCCGAGCTGGAGCAGCGCAGCCGTGCGCTGGCCCTGCAGCTGCAGGCCCAGGGCGTGGGCCGCGAGGCGAGGGTGGTGGTGGCGCTGCCGCGCTCGCTGGAGCTGATCATCGCCCTGGTCGCCGTGCTGCGTGCCGGTGGCGCCTACCTGCCGGTGGACCTGGCCCATCCGGACGAGCGCCTGGCCCGGATCCTGCGCTCGGCGCAGCCGGTCTGCGTGCTGGCGCTGGCAGAGGATCGCGCGCGGTTCCCGGGCACACCCGTGCTGGACCCGGCCCAGTGGCAGCGCCACAACGACGCCACACTGACCATCGTGCCGCAGCCGGACGATGCGGCCTATGTCATCTATACCTCCGGCTCCACCGGCGAGCCCAAGGGCGTGCTGATCGAGCACCGCGCCATCGTCAACCGGCTGGAGTGGATGCGCGAGCAGTACGCGATCCAGCCCGACGACCGCATCCTGCAGAAGACCCCGGCCACCTTCGATGTCTCGGTGTGGGAGTTCTTCCTGCCGATGATCAGCGGTGCCACCCTGGTGGTGGCCCCGCCCGAGGCGCATCGTGATCCGCTGGCGCTGGCCGCACTGATCCGCCAGCAGGCGATCACCACCCTGCATTTCGTGCCGTCGATGCTGGCCGCGTTCCTGGCCGCCCCGGCCGCGCGTGGGCTGCAGCTGCGCCGCGTGTTCACCAGTGGCGAGGCACTGGATGCCGCACTGCGTGACCGCTTCCATGCCACGGCCCAGGCCGAGCTGCACAATCTCTACGGCCCCACCGAGGCGGCCGTGGATGTCAGCTTCTGGCCCGCCAGCCAGGACGACACGTCCGCGCCGGTGCCGATCGGCCATCCGGTCTGGAACACCCGCCTGTACGTGCTCGATGCCGTCATGCAACCGCTGCCGCCCGGCGTCGCCGGCGATCTGTATCTCGGCGGGGTGCAGCTGGCACGCGGCTATCTGGGGCGCGACGATCTGACCGCCGAGCGCTTCCTGCCCGATCCGTTCGTTGCCGGCGGACGCCTGTATCGCACCGGCGACGTGGCGCGCTGGCGCGAAGACGGGGCGGTGGAGTATCTCGGCCGCAGCGATCACCAGGTCAAGCTGCGCGGCCTGCGTATCGAGCTCGGCGAAATCGACGCTGCACTGCGTTCGGCACCGGGCGTCACCCGGGCGGAAGTGCTGCTGCGCGAAGACCGCCCCGGCGAGCCGCGGCTGGTGGCCTACCTCAACGCGGGTGGCCCTGCGCTGGAGACGCTGCGGGGGCATCTGGCCAACCGGCTGCCGGACTACATGGTGCCCGCTGCCTTCGTGGCACTGGAGCACTGGCCGGTCACGGCCAACGGCAAACTGGATCGCGCCGCGTTGCCCGCACCGGCGCAGGCGTCCGCCTCGGGCGTGGCGCCGCGCGGCGCGACCGAGCAGGCGCTGGCGGCGCTGTTCGCCGAAACGCTGGGGCTGAGCACACCGGTCAGTGCCGATGCCGATTTCTTCGCCCTGGGCGGCGACTCGCTCAGTGCCGTGCATCTGCTGCTGGCGATCCAGCAGCGGTGGCGCTGCGACCTCGGCCTGGGTGCGGTATTCGCGGCACCCACGGTCGCCGCGCTGGCGGCCCGTATCGATGCGCCGCCCACCGCCACCGATCATGGGCTGGCCCCGATGATCCGGCTGGCCAGCGGAGATGCGGCGCTCGCACCGCTGTATGTGATCCATCCTGCCGGCGGCATCGCCTGGAACTACCGCGACCTGGCCCGCGCACTCTCACCCGCGCGTGAGGTGCAGGGCCTGCAGTCGCCGGTCCTCGATCCCACCCGGCCGTTGCCGGCGAGCATCGAAGCACTGGCGGCCGACTACGCGGAGCGCATCCTGGCATTGGGCCGGCCCGGCCCGGTGCATCTGCTCGGCTGGTCGGTCGGCGGCATCCTCGCCCAGGCCATGGCGGTGCACCTGCGTGGGCGCGGCCACGAGGTCGGCGTGCTGGCGCTGCTCGATGCCTATCCCAGCGAGTGCTGGCGGGCCGAACCCGAGCCGGACCCGATCGCCGCGCTGCGCGCTCTGCTCGCCATCGCCGGGCATGACCCCGAGGCGCATCCCGAGCTGGACAGCCGCGCGCGCATCCTGGCGTTCCTGCGTCGCGGCGACAGCGCACTGGGCAACCTGCCGGATGTCGTCCTCGATGGCGTGGTCCGTGCCGTCACCGGCACCAACCGCCTGATCCGCGCCCATCACCACACGCACTACGACGGCGCGCTGCTGCACGTGCGTGCCGGCCGCGACCATGTCGCCCGCCCGCAGCTGCAGTCCGCGTTGTGGCAGGCCCATGCCGCCCGCGTGGAGGCGATCGACCTTCCTTACCTGCACGCCGAACTCACCGGCCGCGATGCCGTGGCGCAGATCGCGCCCTGGCTGGATGCGCATCTTCTGCGGCACGACCTACACAGGACACCCGAATGAAACTCACTGGATTCGACGGCACCATCGCACTGGTCACCGGTGCGGGCGGCGGCATCGGGGCGGCACTGGTCGAGCAGCTGCACGAGAGCGGCTGCGTCGTGGTCGCGACCGACGTGGTGGCGCCCGAGCGTGCGGCCAAGGCAGGGCAGTCGACCGTCCACGCGAGAGCACTGGACGTGACCGACCCGGCCGCGGTGGATACACTGGTGGCAGAGGTGGAAACCCAGATCGGGCCGATCGGGTTCGGCATCAACGTCGCCGGCGTGCTGCAGACCGGCACCGTTGTCGACACCGACGACGCGCAATGGCGCCGGGTGTTCGCGGTCAACACGGATGGCGTCTTCCACGTCTCCCGGGCACTGGCGCGGGTGATGTCGCCGCGGCGCAGGGGCGCGATCGTCACGGTCAGCTCCAACGCCGCAGGCGTCCCGCGCCACGGCATGGCCGCCTACGCCGCCTCCAAGGCGGCCTCCACCATGTTCACCCGCTGCCTCGGCCTGGAGCTGGCGCCGCTGGGCATCCGCTGCAACATCATCGCCCCGGGCTCGACCCTGACCCCCATGCAGACTGGCATGTGGGCGGACGCGCAGGGCGCCGAGCGGGTGATCCAGGGCAGTCCGGAGACATACAAAGCCGGCATACCGCTGCAGAAGCTGGCGAGCCCGGAAGACATCGCCAACGCCGTGATGTTCCTGCTCTCCGATCAGGCCGGTCATATCGCGATGAGCGATCTCTACGTGGACGGGGGCGCCACGCTGCGCGGCTGAGGATGGCAGTGGCTGTCGCACGGGCTGTAGGAGCCGAAGAGACGTTCCACGTCCTCCTTGGCGCGCTCGGCGAGCAGCAGCGCCAGCGCGACGGTGTGGTTTTCGATGGGTTCCGGAAGCGTCCAGCGATCTCCCATCGGCACCAGTAACAGGGATGTCAGGACGTTGAAGTCCCTGCCATGCATGGGGGCCTGCGCGTACCGTTCGATCAGTGTCTGCATCCGCTGATCTGGCGGAAACGCGCGTAGTCCCACCAGATCGTGGCTGCTCAGTACCGCAGGAAGACGTACTGCGCATACGGCTGCGACCTTGACGGTGGGGTGCCCGTATGAATCTAGGGAGACCCACTGCTTTTCAAGTGCCTTGCACCGGGCGGCGAATGCGAGAGGTGCGAGGTGGCCAAGCAGCTCCTCAGGCCCATAACCACCCCAGGGCAGCGCCTCTGCGTTGGAGTGCATACGCCGGCGTTGAACGTCGGGCAGCGCTTCCCAGGTAATCGATGGTGCCAGTCGCGCCTCGTCGATCTCGACAGTGCGGTACGTGGCGAGTTCAAGGAATCGGGCCTTGTCACGGTGAACTGCGCTGTCCAGCACCAGCTGCGCCATGTCCTGCGCTGCCACGCCGCGCATGTCATCGGCGTGGTAGCTGTATCGAGTGAGCTTCAGCGCGTCCCGCTCGGTGTCGGTGAACATCTTGCGCATGACACCGCGCGTGAATGTGAACATTGACACCCGATCCGCACGCCAGACCCCGCCGCGCGCATCCCATTGCAGGGTTACGGTACCCTCCATGCGCCTCGTCGGCTGCGACGCCAACGCCGCCTCCGCTGCGCGGATCTGCATCTGCATTCTTTCGTGGCGCGACAGCCCGGGATGAAATGTGTCCGGTGGAAGTACGACGTCTGCGAATTCACAGTACACAGCCACATCGCGCGGCGTCCTGTCCCCGGGGTCATCAGCTGACGGCAGGGGGCTGGCAGCCCCGCAGCGGCCGTTGCGCCGCACGGCGTCCAGCCGCTCGATGAACGTCCGCCGCAGCGCCTCGAGGGAAGGTGCATCCGGCGTCCGGTGAACGTCCATGCGTCGCAGTTCTTGTCGCAGGAGGATGGTCGATTGGATCTCTTCCAGTTCATCCCTCGCTTCACGCTTTGACTGCTTGTGATATCTGGCGAGCTGCGCGGAACTGTCCGCGTCGGCCAGCATGTATTGGCGCACAGTCAGCTCGGCGACATGCTGGAGCAGGGAAGGCGGCTCCGCCGCGGTACCGGTCTGTGTTCGGTTACCCGCATGCAATGGGAGGCTGGTCGCGGCGAACAGCGCGACCAGCGCCAGGGAGCGAGCTTGCCTGCAGCCCATCAGCTTCCGTCAACCATCATCCAGCGCAGTGCAGCCGGCAGCGAGCGCTGCCAATCGTCAGGAAACTCATGCTCCCCGTCATGCACGCGGGACTGCACCTCGTTGCCACTGCCGAACAGGGTGCGGAACGCCTCGGCCCGCTGCAGGTTGCCGGGCCCTTCCTGTTCGCCATTGATCACCACCACGCGCTTGCCACGTGCCTCGCTCGTCGTCGGGTTCGGCTGCCTGCCGCCGGGTGACATCAGCAATGCACCGGCATAGGCGTCCGGATGCTGCGCCAGCAATGCGCCGCCGTGCAGGGCGCCCTGTGAGAACCCCATCAGGTAGACGCGCTTGCGGTCGATGCACGCCTTCTTTGCGAGCGCATCCAGCTGCTTCTGCACAGCGACGTGCGTCTGTTCGAATCCGTTCGAGGACCAGCGGAAGCTGGTGTGGGAATCCAGCATCTCCGTGCCGTTGATCCCCAGCAGGATCGCGCCCGCATCGGCAAGCGACTGAAACCCTTCGTGCATGAAGCCATTACTGCCGTACCCGTGCAGCCAGACCACGACCGGGCGGCACGCTGCAGGGCCGGTATCCGCGCCGGGAAGCAGCACGCCACCGGTCGCGCCCACCAGCGAGGGTGAGATCAGATCGTAGCTCCGCTGGGCGTTGGCGAGTGCGGCCAGGTAGATCGGCGTCTGCCGCAGGTCGTCGAAGTCGGGGTTCTCGGTCAGTTGGAGCGGGAACAGCACTCCCCGCTCGTCGGCGATCTCCAGATAGATCAGTGCGGCGTCGTCGTCGCCTCGCCGGGCCAGGAGCGAGGCGGCCTTGTACGAGGCCAGGGAGTTCGGGCGCTCGCGCGCCACGGTGATGTAGAGGGTGAGGGCCTGTAGGAGATTCTCGTCCTCAAGCGCTTCCGCTCGTTCCATCAGTTCGACAGGGCCCTCTGCCTGGATCAGCGCGTTGATCACGGGGCTAAGCGCATTGAACTCCGCGCGATCGGGGTCCGGGGTGTCGGCCGCCTGTAGCGGCAAGGCGCAAACGGCCAGGCTCAGCGCCAGGGCCAAGCGGGTCATGGTTCTCAAGAAATGTCCTGCAATGTGATGAAGTCGCGCGCGGAATGGCCGCGCGCGTTGAGTAGGTGTTCCGCTCGCGCAATTTTACCAGCTGGCGCGCAACCCTATCTGCCCAGCCACGTCGCGGTACCCGCCCTGGCCCTTCTGCAGACCCATATCGCCCCACGCGGTCCAGCGCTGGCCCAGCTGCAGCGACGCACCGGCCTTGGCTTCATAACGATCCTTCGGCAGGCCGCCTTTCAGGCGATCACCATCGAAGCGCAGGCTGTTGTCGTCGGCGCCATGAATCCAGTTCACCGCCACGAACGGCTGCACGCGGTTGCCGATATCGCTGTTCGCATGCCCGAACAGGCGCACGCCCACACGACTGGTCAGGCCGCCGGCATCGCTGCCGTCGATCACCGTGCCGTTGGTCTCCACATGGCGATCCGCGCTGAAGTCCGTATAGCTCAGCTGCAGCTGCGGCTCCAGGAACATTGATGTGCTGGCGCTGTCCAGCACCTTGAAGCTGTAACCAGCTTCCACTGATGCCGTCGTCGCATCGCTGTCGTAACGCTCCTTGGCCAGCGCATCACCCTGCACGGTGTTCTTGAACTGCGCGTACTGCGCCCAAGTGTCAACGTAAAGGCCGGTAGTCTGCGCCGGATCCTGCAGCCAGCTGGCATACACACCCACCGCCTGGCCCTCGACCTTGCCCTTGGCCGAATAGCCGGTCTCGCGCGAGGTCACGGTGTTGTTGGCACGGCCACCGCCCAGCATCACGCCGAACTGGCCGCGGCTGTCCGCGCCCCAGCTGAGCAGGTCGGTACCTACCTGCAGCACCGAGGTGTCGCCGTTGACGCTGGTACTCAAGCATTGGTGGCTGGACCTGCAAGGCCAATGGAGGCCAAGAAATATGGGCCCCGAAAGGTTGCCAGCCCTATTTTGAGGAACACCCATGACAGGCGCACGGCCCAAGGAAGACGAACTTTCACTGTAATGATGGAGCGCACGCGCCTCGCAACGCTTGGGGATGGGGTAGCCGTGTTCGCCGGGGAAGGGCGGACACGGCGTTTTGCTGCCCTACGTGTCAATCCGAAGGGCGACAGGACCATGAGACATCACCACCTTTCCCGGCGGAAACCGGGTGACCGCACCATGGGCGGCATCACCTTGATCGAGCTGATCGTAACGCTGGCTATGTCGGCCACACTGCTGGCCATCGCCATTCCGTACTATCAGAGCCATTCAAGCCAGGCGCGGACCACTGCGAAGCTCACCGAGGTATCCTGCAACCCAGCCGGCGGCCGGCCAACGCCCGCATGCCCGTCCGCATCGTCTCCTGCGTCGCCTGGCGGCCAGCGTTTCGTGCAGTGAATCCCGCGATGCCCTCGCTCACCCGCGGCACGGCAGGGTGCGTCCGTGTTCCCGCACCCGGCGCGGTCTGCGTGCCCGATGGCATCACCAGTGCCTGGATGCAGTTGCTCGGCACCTCCACGGTGCAGTGCCGGGAGGGAAGTTTCCGGCTCGGGCGGGGTGACTGGATCCTGCTGGATCATCGGTCCGATCCCCACGTGCAGACCGATCGTCTGGGCATCTGCATGGGGCTGCACTTCAGCGCTGATCCTCTTGCTGCCCTTGGCGAGGGCGCCAACCCGCTGTACGCGGGCCGTGGACGGATGTGTCGAGACGACATGCAGATCGCGCTACGCCTCTGGCGCCGACTCGACGTGGTGCCGGACGGCAGGGTTACGGTGCGCAATGATCTGCGCCCGTTGCTGCTGCTGATGGCCGATCTCCAGCGCGATATCGTCACGCAGGCGCACCGCTGCCCGGGGCGATCGCTCGAGCAGCGGGCCGGGTTGATGGCAAGGCTGCAGGTGAGCCGACTCCATCTGGAAGGTCATCCACAGCTCGACCATGGCGTTGACGACCTGGCCAGCGTCGCCGGACTTCCTGCCCGATACTTCTCCCGGGTGTTCCAGGCCGTGTATGGGCTGTCGCCGCTTTCGTTCGCCGGGCGGGTGCGGCTGGATCATGCCGTGCGGCTACTGCGGGAGGGGGCGATGACGCTTGATCAGGTCGCCGTGATCTGCGGCTTCAAACATCGCGGGACGTTGGTACCGGCGTTGCGTGTGCATCTTGGGCTGGGGCGGATGGAGATGCTTGAGGATCGTATTAGGAGCCTTGTATCTCCGCGCTATCCGTCCCCTCGCGACCGATGCTAGCCACCAGCGCCCAGATGCCGGCATCGGCAGGATTTCCATTGATGGCGTGCACTTTAAGACGCTGCTGCAGCTCGCACAGCGCCGTCACCGCCTCCACGTCGGCCACCATCGAAGCGGCACCCTGCTTGCGGTGCGCCATCGCCGTGGCACCTAGCCCACCAGAAATGCGCCTATGCTCATTGCGTTTGCATCGCTTGTCTGTTGTGAAACCGCGTGCTGATTAGGGGCGGCGATTTAGGAGCTGCCCCGGGGAAGATCGAAACGGCGAAGCCACAAGTTGCTCGTGCGTTTGTTGAAGCGCATCTCGCCAGCAATTGAGCCATAGTGCAGTGAGCCGATATCATCTATTCGCAACGGCCTAAGTGCTTCATTTATCTTGACATATAGCTCGGGTCGCGGGTCGGAGTCTGCCTTGCCAAGTGCAGGCCACTCTCCAGCGCGTATGATTGTGCCCCATTCATACGGCAAAACGTTGATGCGGCTGTCGTCAAACGTCTTAATTAGTTCTTCTGTGCCTCCTACTTTTTTTATCCAGTGGTGAGCAACATAGGTGTACCAATTAATATTGCTATAGCCTTTGCGCCACTCGCTATTGCCGCTGGGAATGCATAAATCAATGCCTCTGTACTCCAGTGTTAACTGGTACTCCATGTGCTGGTAATTTTCCCATTCATGGCAGTGTTGAATGCCGAGCCCGGCAGCTCCATGTAAGGGGCGCAGTAGATTGCACATGTCTGTGATTAGAGCTTGAAGCTTCTCACTCCCGAATTCACACAGCTCTTCCACCGGCAAATAGAATCTGACTGTGGTGAGGGAGTTGTGTGTTTGTTCAAACCAGCCTGCTGGAGAAAATACGCCAAACATATATGGGCTTGCGTGCCTGTATCCTTCTCTGGAAGACCAGCGAAATGCCAGAGGCTCATAGAGACCATCGCGATCTGCAAGATCTATGCAGTGCTGAACGGCTAGTGAGCTGTACTCTTGTTGGACAATCTCTTCGCCACCAAGGTAGCCCCATTTCAACTTGCTTCCAAAGTGCAGACAGTACAATTCGAAAGCATCGGTTATATTTTTTCGTCTCGTTGGAAGATATGCGTCGACCAAGTAGAACGTTGCTACTAACCCGACTTGGAGAATTGGTTGGCTTTCGTCATTTTCATCCATGATTGTAAGGTTCCATCGATTGGCTTCAAATTCCTTAAAAAAGTCGTTGTCAATCATTGGTTGCCATCATATGTCGTACCATGGTGAAAAGCTTTGAGAGGGGGGGCTTGGAGACTTTAGATAATCTATGCAGCGTTTCACGCGCAAGTTTGGTTCGTTTTGCTGAACCGTGCCGCCGGGGGCGGAGTGGGACACCACAGGCATACTTGCACTGAGCCAAGGCAACAGCTCCTTGAAATGCGTACCTTGCAGCTTCTTGATCGCAATCTCGCCGTTGCTGCTGAACTGCCCCAGCACGGTCGAGCCGGCGTGCCCACGGCGATCGGGAAGACCGCGACCTTGTTTCGGCAACCCGGCACTGTTCGGCGACGGTCTGACGTTTAATGCCATCATCCAGCTTTTGTAGTGCGTGATTCATTCCGCCGATCGTACCTGCGGGCAGCTTGATTGCGCCTTCGAGTCCGCGTCATCCGCCGTCTCGCGACCAATGCAGGCCACCAGCGCCCAGATGCCGGCATCGGCAGGATTTCCATTGATGGCGTGCACTTTAAGACGCTGCTGCAGCTCGCACAGCGCCGTCACAGCCTCAACGTCGGCCACCATCGAAGCGGCACCCTGCATCCGGTGCGCCATCGCCAGGGCGCCACGCCAGTTCTGGACGCGTAGTGAAACCTCCAATCCGGTCCTGTCGATCTGCATCTGCTGGCGATAGACCTCCATCATGCTCAGGCCTTCCTCGACCGGAGCAGGGGCTGCTCTGGCCGAGGGCGCAGGACATCCGGTGGCGGTGTCGAAGGACATCCAGTCGATCGGCTTGCCCAGATACACCTCCACGCCAGCACGCGCATACGCGGTCCTGTCGATGGCCTCCGGTGACGCCGAGATGGAGAGCATGCGCGCAGGCGGCCAGTCACGACGCCGCTCGATCGCGCGGATCTCCAGTGCGACATCGCCACCGTCCGCATCCAGCAGGTCGCCGTCCACCGTGATGATGCCGAACGGGCCATGCTGCTTGAGGGTGCGAACCGCCGCTGCGCCGGAGTTGGCGATCAGCGCGTCCAGGCCGAGCCCGCACAGGCGGCGGACCATGATCCGGGCGATGGCAGGCTGGTCTTCGATCACCAGTGCGCGTGCGATGGAGGGCGCTGGGGCGTACTCGTCACGTGCATCGGTGGCGTCTTCGCCCGTGCCGCGTTGCGCGCGCAGGAGGGCCACGAAGGTGGCGCCCATCCCGGGCTGGCTGGTGACAGTCACATCACCACCGTGCGCGCGGGCGATGCGGCGGCACAGCGAGAGCCCGATACCGGCGCCATGGTTCAGGCGACCGATGCGGGTGGCACTGAACGGTTCGAAGATCTGCGCCAGATCTTCCGGGGCAATGCCCGGTCCGACATCGGTCACGCTGAGGCGGAGGGTGCCGACCTCGCCCACACCCGGAAGGAAGTGCAGCTCGATCACCACGTCCCCGTGATTGCTGAACTTGATGGCATTGGAGATGAGGTTGCTGGCGATGTGGTGCAGGGCACGCGCATCGCACTGCGCCTGTGCGGCGTCCGCGCCTTCCGCATGCAGAACCAGGCGCAGGCCTTTGCAATGGGCCAATGGGCGCATCGCGGACAGGCATTCTTCCACGACCTCGTTGGCGTTCTTGACGAAGGCGGCGTCGGCCTGCTCCGGTTTGTTGCGGAACATGAATTCCAGCGCATTGGTAAGGGTGTGCTTGAGCGCATCGGCCGCTGAGCGCGCGGACCGCAGCAGCCGGTCGCGCTCACGGGCATCTGCTTCGGCCTCCAGCAGGTCGATGGCGGAAATGACGGAGGCCGCGCCATTGCGCATCTCATGATTGACCAGGGTGAGAATCCGCGCGGCGCTGGCCTGCCGCGACGCGAGTGCCCGTGCGTTGCGCTGGGCGTGGGTCACGGCCAGCAGGATGGTCAGCAGGACCGCGCACAGCAGCGTGACCTGCAGGCGGTAGTGGGACAGCACTGCCCGGAAGGTGGGGGGAGAGCGATAGAGGGCATTGAGCCAGCGCTCCAGGATGTCCTGCCGGGTATCCAGCGGCAGCGAACGGAAGGTCTGGTGGGCCATCTCCATCTCGCCCGCGCGATGCGGCAGCGATGCCACGCGCATTTCGACCGCCGGCGCGTCAGGCACCACCTGCGCGACCAGGCGTTCGTCGAAGCGTTTGCGGGTCAGCGGGGCGAGCACCGCGTCCACCCCCAGCGCCGCATCGATGGCGCCGCGGTCCACGGCGTCCAGCATCTCGTCCACGTTGGCCATCTGGTAGATGTCGATGTCGGGGAAGTTCTGGGCCAGAAAGGCCCGGTACTCGCCATTGCCGATCACCCCGACCCGCATGCCGCCCATGGACCAGAGCGCCCGTGGTGCGGCGGTCCGACGGGTGACCATCACGGTGCTTCCGCTGTAGAACGACGGCGACAATGCCACCGAGGACGGCAGCAGCGATGCCGTGGAGGGCAGTGAAAACGCGAGACCGTCGACCTGCTGGTGTTGGAGCAGGAGCGCCGCGCGTTCGATCGATGGCGCGCGCACGAGCTCCAGCTTGAGCCCGGACAGTGCCTGCACCGCCTCCAGATAGGCGCTGGCGCCGCCATTGTCGGGATCCCCGGACAGGCCGTGCTGGCTGGCCAGTTGGGGGCCGATGGCCAGATGGTAGGGAACGCGTTGCGCCGTGGTGGGCCACAGGGCCAGCCACAGGAGCATGCCGCCAAGGGCAAGCACGGTCGCCTGCCACGCCACGCGGCGTGCACGCTTTCGGTCGAGGATCGATGGATACATGCGTGCTAGAAGTACACGCGACAGCGCAATGGCGGTATGCAACAAGTACGAAAGCTATCGCGGCGGTCGAAAACTGAGGCATCGGACAGCTTCCGTCCCGCGAGGATGCGAGACGGCGGGACGCCATGTGCCACGCGGCCAACGCATGTACTCGCGCCGTCGTCACGATGGTTCCACGCCTTGCTGCCTCCGCGAACCCTACGATGGAGCTCCCATCCTGACCTTCTCCTCCCATGACCACAGCACTGCATGATCTCGACGCACTTGAGCCCATCGATATCGACGGACTCAAGGCACAGGGAGTGCCGCCGGTCGCCCAGTACTTGGTGGACCAGGAAAAGTTCGTTCTGCTCGGGGGCAAACGTGGCATCTATCGCCTGGCCGGAGCGGATACCGTGTGCTACTTCACCAGCCTGGATCAGATCCGGCTGCATCTGCTGGGACAGTCATTGACCCGTTTGACGGTCGAGTTGGCCTAGAGAGAGGGCGGCGGCTCAGATGCCGCCGTGGCGCGGCAGTGGGGCAGGTACGTTCAACTGCCCGCCCGCCGCCACGTAGGCTGCCAACGCCTCGCCCTGGCTGAGCAGATGCCGGTTCATCATCTGCTCGGCGGCCTCGGCATCGCGGTTGCGGATGCACTCCATGAGAGCGCGGTGCTCGGCCAGGGACTGCGCCATGCGGCCCGGGGTCAGCAGCTGACGGCCGCGATGCATCTTCAGGATGCGGTGCAGATCGTGGGTGACGCGGATCAGCCACGGGTTGCCGGCGTGCGTCTGCAGGCTCTCGTGGATCAGGTAGTTGTTGCGGTAGTACTCGGCCAGATCGCCCGCGGCGGCGGCCACTTCCATCGCATCGTGCAGGGCCTGCAGCTGCACCACGCCCTCGTCATCGACCCGCTTGACCGCTTCATGCACGCAGCGGCCCTCCAGCATCGCCATCACCGGGAACAGCTGATTGAGGTCTTCCAGGGTGAGGCGGGTGACCCGGCTGCCCCGGCCGGCATCCAGCTGGACCAGCCCTTCCGCCGCCAGCAGCTTCAGGCTCTCGCGCAGCGGGGTACGGCTGATCCCCAGCTCTTCGGCAAGCATCGGCTCGTCGATCCATTCGCCCGGTGGCAGCTCGTAGTCGTAGATCTTCTGGCGCAGCCGCTCGGCCACTTCTTCGTAGAGCGGCACGCGTTTCTTCGACAGGCGGGGACCAGGGGCCAGGGGCATGGCAGGGCTTCATGGGCAGGTGTGGAGCATTCTACCGGGTCATGGCGGGCCTGCCGGCGCAGGCCCGCCATCGGCTCACATCCAGCCCGGCACCACGAACAGCAGCCACGCCAGCAGCGGTCCGAAGGCCACCACCAGGCCGCTGTAGACCAGGAAGCGGCGGAACAGCGCCTCGCGCTCTTCCTTCGCGGCCGAGGCCACCACCAGCGCACCGTTGGTCGAGAACGGGCTCACGTCCACCACGGTGGAAGAGATCGCCAGCGCGCAGATCACGCCGGCCGCGCTCAGATGCCCCTGCATCAGGAACGGCACGGCCAGCGGAATGGTGGCGCCCAGCACCGCGGCCGAGGAAGCGAAGGCCGAGACGATGCCACCGACATAGCAGACCAGCAGTGCGCCCAGCAGCGGAATGCCGATCGCACCCACGCCATGCCCGATGTAATCCACCGCGCCGGCCTGCTGCAGCACGGCCACGTAGGTCACCACGCCGCTGATCAGCAGCACGGTCGACCAGCTGATGCCATCCACCGCGCCCTTCTGCGAGTTCGGCGAGAGCAGGGCCAGCACCACCGCGACGGTGATCGAGACGAGGCCGACGTTGAGGTTGTAGACCAGTGCGGCGATGCCCAGGCCCAGCAGGCCGATCAGGGTGAACACGCGCTCGCGGTTGATGCGCACGTCATCGAGTGCGTCCGGATCATTGGAGAGCGTGCCGCCACCGGCCGAAACCAGGGCGCCGTGGCCTTCGATCGCGAACTGGCGCGAGGACGCCTGGCTGCCGGCCACCAGTGGCTCGGTCGTGGTCGGCGCGCGGCGCATCAGGGCCACCCCACCAAAGGCGAAGAAGCAGATGATCCCCATCAGCAGGTTGAAGCCCAGGCTGGTCAGGAACACGGCCATTTCCGTGACTTCCAGTCCGGCTTTCTGCACGACCTGGTTGGTGATGCCGCCGTAGACGCTGATCGGCGAGAAGCCGCCGGCCTGCGCGCCATGGATCACCAGCAGGCCCATCATCAATGGATTGATTTTGTACTGCTTGGCAAAGCGCAGTGCGACCGGGCCGATGATCGCCACCGCCGCTGGGCCGAGCGCGCCGAAGGCGGTGAGCACCGCGGTGACCACGAACATCACCCAGGGAATGGCCACGATGTGTCCGCGCACGGCCTTGACCGCCCAATGCACGAGCAGATCGATGGTGCCGTTCTTCTGCGCGATGGCGAACAGGTAGGTGATGCCGACCAGGGTCAGGAACAGGTCGCCCGGGAAACCGGCCAACACCTCCTTGCCCTCCATCCCGACGAACAGGCCGCCGATGATGAAGGCCAGCGCGAAGGCCACTGCACCCATGTTGATGGGCAGCGCGGTGGCCACGATGAACATGATCACCAAGCCGATGATCGTTGCGATTTGCGGACTCATGCGCCCTCCCGAGACACTTGATACGCGTGCAGCATGATGGCGACCCGCCATCGAGGGTTACGGGATGCAGCGGTTACCGGCGGACCCTCATGCGCGTGCGCATGCGCGGTCCACCCACTCCAGGACGCCCTCCAGCGTCTGGAAATCCTCGACGGAACGCGCTTCCAGCTGCGGGTGCAGTTCGCGGACCCGGCGGCTGAGCGCCGCGCCCGGGCCCAGCTCCAGGAAGACGCGCCCACCGCGCTCGACTGCCTGTTGCAGTACGGCCTGCCATTGCAGCGGCTGGGCGATCTGCGCCGACAACGTCGCCACGACACGGCTGACGTCGCTGACCAGGCGGCCATCGATGCCGGCCAGCAGGCGCAGCCGCGGTGCCTGCAATGGCAATGCGTGCAATGGATCCTCAAAGCCCTGCGCCGCTGCGGCCAGCAACGGGGTATGCGCGGGCACGTCCACCGGCAGCGGGACGGTCCGTGCGCCGTGGGCCGCCACGTCGGCGGCGACGGCCTCCAGCGCAGGGCGCAGGCCGCCAAGGACCACGTGGTCGGGCCCATTGACGATGGCGAGGAATACACCGTGGGTAGCGCACAGGCAGGCGATGCGAGCCTCGTCCAGCCCGATCACCGCCAGCAGGCCGGCATCGGCCGGCGCTGCAGCGTCCATCAACCGGGCACGCTCGCCGGCCAGCGTCAGGCACGTGGCCGTGTCGAAGCTGCCCGCCACCGCGTGCGCGGCCAGCTCGCCGGCGCTGTAGCCGGCGACGGCGGTGATGGGCGGCAGCTGCGTCTGCAGCGCCGCCCAATGTGCCAGCGCCGCGGCGCAGACCAGCGGCTGGGCCACTGCGTTGTGGAAGCGTGACGCATCGGCCGCCATTTGTTCGACCGGTGCGCCGAGCAGCGCGCTGGCCAGATCGAGCACCGGCTGCGCCTGCGGATTCCCGCGCACCCGCTTGAACATATCCGGATGCTGGCCGCCTTGACCGGGGCAGAGCAGGACCAGGCTCATGCGCGCTCCTGCAGGTGCAGGAACCACGCGCAGGCCAGCAGATCGGCACTGCCGCCCGGGCTGAGCCGACGTGCTTCGAACGCGTCGCACACCGGCCCGAGCCGTGCCCGCCAGCCGGGTTCGAGCGCACCGCCCTCGGCGAGGAAGCGACGCGCGTGGTGCTGGGCAAAGGCCAGCCCGCGTTCGCCGCCGCGATGCAGGAGGTTGAGATCGGTAGTCACCGCAACAAGCGACATCAGCGTCTGCGCCATTGCGGCCTGCCGGTCAGCGGTGGCGCGCAGGGTGGCCTGCAGCGTGGGCAGCGCGACCTCGCGCAGCAGCGGGAATCCCTGCGCCGCCTGTTCGCGCACGCCGGGCACGCCATGCCGCTGGCGGGCGCGCTGGCCGGGGCTGGCGCTGTTCAACGGTGAGGCGAGCAGCGCGGACGCCCAGTAGTCGCGCACCGCGTGGCAGACCGCAGTACCTTGGGGCGCAGCATGCTCGACATGACGCAGACGCGCGGATGCGGCGACCAGCAGGCCGAGACTGAAGATCGCGCCGCGATGGGTGTTGATGCCATCCGTCGCCCGCAGCATGGCGGTTTCCGCCTCGATGCCGAGCATGCGCAGATGATCGAACGGCACGTTGTGCGCACCGGCGGCGGCGACCGCCACGAAATAGCCACGCAGCGCGAACAGGCTGCGCAGGAAGGTGGCCGCGTCCATGTCATCGTGGCTGCCGCGGCTCCACGGTGTGACCAACCCCGGTTTGGGGGCGCAGGCGAGCTCGGCATGCAGGCTGGTGATCGCCATCCGGGCCAGCCGATGCGCAGCCGCGGTGGGGGAGGGCGGTGGCAAGGGGCCGGGGCGTGGCGCGGCGTTCATGCGGCCACCGGCTGAGTGAGCAGGGCGTCGCGTGTGGACAACCAGCAGGCGTCATCCGATTTGACGAGGAGGCGGGTGGCATCGCCGGCGTACTCGCGCCAGCTCACGGAACGCCCGCCGGGGAAGCGCAGCTCGCCATCGATGCGCAGACCGTGCTCGTGTTCCCAGCGGCGCATGCGTTCGGTGAGCGCCGCGGCGTGCGCGTGATCGACGATCTCCCACAGCAGGTCCAGATCGGAGCGGGCGTGCAGATACGACAGACCGGTCAGGCTCTGCCAGGCGAAGCTGCCGAACACGCGGGGCGGTCGGGTGGGTGCGGGCAGGTCGGCCAGCAACGGACGCAGCGCATCTCGCCAGGGGGTGGCCAGTGCGTCGGCGACCTCGGCCAGCAACGGCGGCGGTGCGGTGCGCTGCACGTGGGTGCGTTCGACCTGCAGAGACAGCCGCTGGCGCTGCTCGGCCAAGGGCAAGGGCACGCCCAGCCGCAGCTGATCGCCATCCGTGACCGGATCGCGTCGCGCCACGACAAAGGGCAGGCGCGCTTGGGCCCACGCCCGCAGGCGCGCATCCGCGCCCGGGCTCAGCACCTGCCACGGTGCCTGCGGAGCGAGCCAGACCAGGTCGTGACGGCGCATGCTTCAGGCCTCGCCTGCGGCCACGGCAGCGGCGACATCGCGCGCCAACAGGCGGCCACCACGCTCGGCGCCACGCGCACGACGTGGGTCGCCGGTGACCGGAGCGTGGAGCGCATCGACCAGTGCCTGTGCGAGGTCGCCCTCCCAGACGGCCTCCACGGCGCCCATGCTGACGTAGTTCTCCACGCCGGGCGCGAACACCGGCGAGCTCTGGCTCAGGGCCTGCAGTTTCTCCAGCGGTTGTTTGGTGACGCGGGCCATGGCGCGCAGATCCATCACCCGCACCTGCGCTTCAGGCAGGGCGAAGATGCGATCGGCCATCAGTCCGAACGACAGGAAGCCGCCGCTCACGGATTCACCGTAGACCAGGCTGACCAGCGGCGCACCGCGGCGGCGGGCCAGATCCAGCGTGCGGGCCAGGTGCGCGAAGTAGCTGTTGATGCCGAGCATCTCATCGCGCCGCGCCAGACGCTGGCCGGCCGTGTCCACCAGCATCACGATCGGCCGCTGCGGGTGCGCGTGGGTGCTGGCGAGCACGGTGGCTGCCAGCGCGAGTGCGTGGTCGACGCCGACCTCCAGCTTGTTGGCGGTGCCGATGACGGTGACTTCGCCGGCAGCGGTGGTGGCCGTACCGCCCAGCACATCGTCATCGCGGGTGACCGCATGGCCGAGCGGGAACAGGGCATCCAGCAGCGGGGTCAGTTCCATGGCAGGCTCCGATCCTTGACGGCGTCAAGGAAGTCAGCGGTGTCCAGCAGGGGCAGCTGCCCGGCATCGGCGATGCCCTGCAGCGTCCAGACCTCCAGGCCGTCGCGGCAGCCGCCATAGGCCTGCAGCCGCGCGCCCAGCTGGGCGTGTGCCTGATCGAGTGCTTCCAGCGGGTCCTGCGGTTCGACATGTGCGGCGATCAGTGCCGCTGCGGCCGCACCAAACGCGTCGATGCGGTCGGGCACCAACCGCACGGCATCGCCGATCAGATAGCGGTGCTTGCCGCCGGTGACGCGCCAGACCAGGGCGCGGTCGCGCGAGTCGAACTCTTCCACGCCGCGCACGGTCTCGATCACTTCCGGGCCGGACAGCGAGAGCCGCCCCTCTTCGGACATCACCACTGCCGTACAACAGCGGGCCACGATACCCATGCCGCCGAACGCGCCGTTGCCACTGCCGATCAGTGCGAAAACGGGCACGCCTGCCGCGCGCGTGGCCAACACCGCACGCATGATCTCGGAGATCGCGATCAGGCCGGCATTGGCTTCATGCAGGCGCACGCCGCCACTGTCGAGCAGCAGAAGCACCGCCTCCGGACGCACCTCGATCGCACGTTCCAGCAGGCCGGTAAGCTTGGCGCCGTGCACTTCGCCGACGCCGCCGCCCATGAACTGGCCCTGCTGCGCGGCGATCAGAACGGTGCGGCCATCCAGCGTGCCGCCACCGACTACGATGCCGTCGTCGAACGCGCCGGGCTGATCGAGCTGGGCCAGGTGCGGGCTGATGATGCGCCGGGCAGGGCCGACGAATTCGCGGAAGCTGCCGCCATCGAGCAGACCTCGGATGCGTTCGCGGGCATCGGCTTCGTAGAAACTGTGACTGCTCACGGCGCGTCTCCTTCCTGCAGCGTTTCCAGTGCCTGCTGCAGGCGGAGGCTGACCACCGCCGGCGTGGCACCGGCATCGTTGATCGACAGCCGCACGTTGCGCAGCGGATGGCGCGCGGCGAAGTCGGCCAGCACGGCCTGCCAGATCGTGTCGAAGCCGGTGGCCGAGGTGATCACCTCGATCTCCATCGCGCCATCCAGCGGGATGGGTTCGATCAGGACTTCCAGATTGCCCGAGGCGACCACGCCGACCAGCGCGTGGTGATCGCGCTCGGTGAGATCGTGCTGCCCGGGGAAGCGATAACGCAGGGTTTCCATGGCGTGCCCCTTACCAGTTGCGGAAGCGTTTGGGCGGGTCGTACAACCCACCGGACCAACGCACGAGATCCTTGACCGAGCGCGCGGCGAGCAGGTCGCGGCTGGCATCGCGGGTGCGGATGCCGAGGTCGTCGGGGCGGCGGATGATGCCGCGGTCGCGCAGGTTCTCCACCATCGCGCGGTCGCGGCCCAGGCCGACGGCGGTGTAGCCGGCCACGCCGCGGATCGCCTGTTCGCGCTCCTCCGGGCTGCGGCACAGCAGCAGATTCGCGATGCCTTCTTCGGTCAGCACGTGGGTGACGTCATCGCCGTAGATCATCACCGGCGGCAGCGGCATCTTCGCGCGCTCGGCGAGGTCCCAGGCATCGAGGCGATCCACGAAGGCCGGCGCCATGTGCTCGCGGAAGGTTTCCACCATCTGCACGACCAGCTTGCGTCCGCGCGGCATCTGCCCGGGCAGTGCCGCCTCCTGGCCCGCCTTGAGCCAGGCCGGGCTGGCGTGGCGGCGGCCGCGTGCATCCGAGCCCATGTTGGGCGCGCCGCCGAAGCCGGCGATGCGGTCGCGGGTGGCGGTGGAACTGTTGCCCTGCAGATCGATCTGCAGCGTGGAGCCGATGAACATGTCGCACGCATACAGACCGGCGGTCTGCGAGAACGCGCGGTTGGAGCGCATGCTGCCGTCGCTGCCGGTGAAGAAGACATCGGAGCGCGCCTCGATGTAGCGCTCCATGCCCAACTCGGAGCCGAACGAATGCACCGACTGCACGAAGCCGGATTCGATGGCCGGGATCAGCGCCGGATGCGGATTGAGCGCCCAATGCGTCCCAATCCTGCCCTTGAGGCCCAGCGATTCGGCATAGGTGGGCAGCAGCAATTCGATCGCCGCGGTATCGAAGCCGATGCCGTGGTTGAGGCGCTGCACGCCGTACTCGGCGTAGATGCCCTTGATGGCCATCATCGCCATCAGCACCTGGATCTCGGAGATCTGCGCCGGATCGCGGGTGAACAACGGCTCGATGTAGCTCGGGCGCGGCGCCTCGGTGACGAAGTTGACCCAATCGGCCGGAATATCGACGCGGGGGAGGGTGTCGACGATCTCGTTGACCTGGGCGATCACGATGCCGCCCCGGAACGCGGTGGCTTCGACGATCACGGGGGTGTCTTCGGTGTTGGGGCCGGTATAGAGATTGCCGTGGCGGTCGGCAGCCTGCGCGGCGATCAGCGCGACCTGCGGGGTGAGATCGATGAAGTAGCGGCCGAACAGTTCAAGGTAGGTGTGGATGGCCCCGATCTCGATCCGGCCCTCGGCGACCAGATTGGCCAGCCGGCCACTCTGCGGACCCGAGAAGGAGAAGTCCAAGCGCTGGGCGATGCCGCGCTCGAAGACGTCCAGGTGCGAGGGCAGGGAGAGCACGGATTGGACCATGTGCAGGCCGTGGACCTGCGCGGGATCGAGCTGGGCCAGGCACTCGGCGAGGAAATCGGCCTGCCTCTGGTTGTTTCCCTCCAGGCAGACCCGGTCGCCGGGTTCGAGCACGGTATGCAGGAGCCGCGGCACCTCGGCATGCGGTACCAGGCGCCCGAGCCCGGCATCCGTGGCCCGCTGCAGCCTTGCCTGGCGGCGGGTCGCCAGCGTGTTCCAGTCTCGAGCCATCTGCCGCCTCTTCATAATTACGCTGTAATTACACGCTACCACCGTGGATTCTGGGCGGCAAGAGGGGGCCTTCAGGCGAGCGGCCGGGTGCGTATTCAGCGTCCCGAACACGGGTTGACCGCGCGCGTAAAGCGGATCGGCCCCAGCGCTTTGACGAACTGTAGTCGGTGGGCTACAGTTGTCCGCGTGGACGTGAAACGCACCCAGGAATTCAAAGACTGGATCGACGACCTGAAAGACGTGGTCGGACGGATGCGGATCCTTGCCCGGATTCGCCGCCTCGCAGATGGCAATCCAGGCGATCATCGAAACCTGACCGGTGGTGTATCGGAGCTTCGGATCGACGTTGGCCCTGGGTACCGCGTGTATTACACACAGCGTGGAGGCGAAGTGGTGATTCTTCTGGTCGGCGGAGATAAATCGAGCAAGTCTGCTCAACAACGTGACATCGCAAGGGCACAGGAACTAGTACGTCACCTGTAGGGCACTTCTACTGAAAGACAATAGCCCCGAATGGTTCGGAGTAAAGATGCCATGGCAATGAACAAGAAAACGCGCTTGGAGACCTTCGATGTGGCCGAGCACCTGCGTACACCGCACGAGATGGCGGCGTATCTCGATGCTTGCATCATTGAAAGCGACGGCGATGCGGCTTTCATCGCCAAGGCGCTGGGCGATATCGCGCGCGCGCAGGGCATGAGTAAAGTCGCGCGTGATGCGGGTCTGTCGCGCGAAAGCTTGTACCGGGCATTGTCCGGTGAACGCAGCCCGGACTTTGCCACAATCCTCAAAGTGACCCGTGCACTGGGCGTGACCCTGCATGCCAGCGCGGCGTGATGTTGAATCCATGAGACTTACGGGCGCCAGCGTGGAGACGATCAGCTGGCCGCCTTCCCCGCACGCGAGGAGCGCTCTAGGCCAGTGTCCGGGGTTTATCGCTGGGCAGCCGTATCCACGTAGAGTGGCGCGAGAACGGGATGAACGGGGGTTTCAATTCATGTGGCGACAACTTGGGGCTTTGCTTCTGGTGCTGGCATTGGTATTCGGGGCCACGTACTGCCTGGGCATCTCAGTAGTGGCTCGAAGTAATTTTGCATTCGACACGAGCGACGTGCTGTCTTCGGCTGCCGGCATGTGGTTCGCGCCGAACGTCGTGGTGTCCGTCCTGAGTGGCATGGCGGGCGCATGCGTTGGCGTGTTTGTTCGACGTGGTCCACGGCGCTCTGAAGAAAGCGCCGCTTAGCGTTGATCGTTCGACGGACAAAAACGCCACATATGCCAATGTACGCAGAATTGATCATTGCGCGATCTCTGAAGCTTGCAGCGACTGCGGCAGCGTTTGTTGCCTGCTTCGTACTTGCGCGCAACCTGGTTAGCATGAGTTGCCCGCTCGACGCCTACCCGCCGAGCGTACTGGCGGCGATGTATGTGGCTGTATTGATGCTGATGGTGTACTCGAGGTTCAAGTTTGCATCAAGGGGGCTGGTGAAGCTGCCTGCATCGTGGGTTGGACGCGTGCTCGGTGCGGTGGTCGCGGTTGAACTGGTCGGTGTCGGCGTGCTGCTTGCGTGGAACCGTGACTGTGGGAGCATCGTTCGCGCACTCCCGGTCCCGGCAGCGCTTCTGATCTTCTATACGACGGTAGGATTTTCGTTGCTCTTTGGTGATGCCCATCTGGGCATACTGAGGAACGTGATTCGCCTGGGCGTCAAGCCGAAGGACTTCCTCCGGGACGGTGATTTGAGATGATTGCACTCAGGTACGTCGTGTTGGGTGCAGGAGCGTTGTTGGCAGCGTGTGGCGCAGATAATGCGCTGACACTGAAGCTGGAGGACGTCCAGTTCTTCAAGGCCCAACAGAGCCGACCAGGGGAGCTGTTGCTGTCGGGCCTTGCCCTTCATAGCGCGCTCGCCGTTGAGCGAATCGACAGCGTGCGGCAGGCGGACGCGATTCAAGTCAACGTGATGCTGGTGCCCGCGAAAGCGGGCATGTCGGGCAGTTTCACTTACGCGCTCCCCCTGGATGACAAGGTGGATCGGGTTACATTCGGCGACGCGGAGACGCTTGTCTGGCGTCGCGACGGCGGCGTGGTTCGACGACCATGAGCTTCGCAGTAGCGCTGATCCTGTCCCGTCGCGCGTGGAGGCGTAGACGTACATAGGGCGTTGTCGACGCTTCGATCAGCCCGGCGCCTTGCCCGCACGCGGCCGCCGCGGCTTCGCCCCCCGCGGCACCACTTTCGGCGTCGCCACCAGCACGCCCCACTGATGCAGGTGCTCCATGCCCGACAGCGCATCCAGGTACGCCATGAAATGCGTCAGGTAACCGGGTGAGGTCTCTTTCATCAGCGTCAGCGCGCGATGGACCAATACACCGGAGTTCAACGGCCCACCATTGGTGGGTATCTGGGCCAGTGATTGCTTGAGCTGGCTGGCATTGCGAAGCCTGGCCCACGTCGCCCGGACCTCGCCCAGCACCGGCAATTCCGGATACGCAGCACTGTGCTGCCCCGTTAATTCCGTGACCAGCGCCTGCAGACCGGTGCGACCCGATGACAGGCCCGGCGCGGATGTCAGCGATGCCGACGCCTCGGCAACCCGCTCAGCGTAACCTGCGACCAACGCGTCCAGCTTCCGTTGCAACAGCGCCCGCACCTCACCTTCATGCAGCTGTGCGCGGGCATGCAAAGCCTCGATCACCGCAAAGCGCGTGCGGTCCAGCCCGTCGAGCTTGTCCGCTCGCCAATGCTGGAGAATCTCAGCGGTTGCGACTGGATTACGGGGCATCCGCGGCCTTGCTCGCCTTGGGTTTCGGGATCGGGGCGATTTCGACGCGGCGGTTCCTGGCGCGGCCATCCTCGTCGGCGTTCGAGCTCACCGGCTGCTCGGAGCCAAACGCCGCGGCAAACACCGCATCCGACGGAACGCCCTCGGCGATCAGCGTGCGGGTCACGGTCAACGCACGCTCGGCGGAGAGCTCCCAGTTGTCGGCGAAGCGCCAGTTGCCATCGCGCACCTGCTGGTCGTCGGTGAAGCCGCTGACCATGAGGATTTCCTCGCGCGAGGCCAGGTAGCCCTTCAGAGGCCCGGCCAGGCTCTTGAGGACGTCGACACCCTCGGGCTGCAGCGTGTCGGAGTTCAAGGCGAACAGCACATTGCCGCGGATGCCGATGCGGCCATCCACCAGCGTCACGCGCCCGGCCGCGAGCGGCCCGGCCAGTGCCTGCTCCAGCGTCTGCCGGCGCTGCACTTCGGCCTGGCGCTGCTTGACCTCTTCATCCAGCCGGTTGGTCAGCTCCAGCTGCAGCGCGACCACGCCGACCAGGATCAGCACGAACGCACCGAGCAGCACCGACATCAGGTCGCCGAAGGCGGCCCAGATCGGCGCGCCTCCGTCGGCCTCGACTTCGATCTCGTCGCTCATGCCGAGGCGGCTCCGGCCTTGCTGCTGCGTCGGCCGGCCAGCTGCTGCAGCTCATCGATGATCTGCTTCTGCGAAAGCACGCTGAGGTCGATGACCTCGCGCGCCTGGGCAACATAGTAGGCAAGCTGCTCGTCACTGCGTGCCAGCGAACCGTCCAGCGAGGCGGCGATCTGGGCCAGCCGCTCGTTGAGACCGTCGCTGGCCGTCCCGAAGGACTGCACGGCGCTGCCGAGCGCATCGGCCAGGCTCGCCACTTCCACCGCGCTGCCGGTGACCTGCGCGGCCACGCTGCCCAGCTTGCCGGTCTCGGCTTCGATGTGATCGGTGAAGCGGGTGCCGACCCGGTCCAGCAGCTCGGCCGAGGTCGATACCAGTGCATCGACGGCGACGCGCTGTTCGTTGGCGGCGTGGTTGACCGCATCCAGCAGGGTCTCCACGGTCGCCAGCAGGCGGCTGCGTTCTTCCAGCGTGGCGGTGTCGCGGACCAGGCTGTCGGACAGTTTGCTGCGCAGCTCGGCAACGACATCGGCCGCGGCCTTGGGCGCTTCCGAAGCCGCTTGGACCAGGCGCGAGATCTCGCTGATCGTCTCGCTGGCGTGGGCCTGTGCCTGCTGGGTGATGTCGTTGGCGGTGCGGGCGAGCGTGTCGCAGATGTCCTGCTGGCGGCGGGCCACGCTGTCGCCGGTCTGCTCCCAGCGCTCGCCGAGGCTGGCACTCATGCCGGTGAAGGCCTCGGTCCACGCGCTCAGACGTTGCTGATCGCGTGCTTCCAGCGCGTCCTGCAGCTGGGCATGGGACTGCTGCATCGCATCGCCGAGTGACACCGCCTGTGCCTGCAGCGTCGCGGCGGCGGCGTCCAGCGCCTGTTGGTGACGCTCGCTCAGTGCCGTTGCGGCCGCATCCTGGCGGGCCAGGGCCTGCTGCCATGCCTCGGCGATCTGCGCCGTGGTGGCGTCCATGCGGTTGCCGACCGAGTCGATCAGACCGGTGGCCCGGGCCTCGTGCGTTTCGGTGAAGCTGGACAGTGCGCTGCGCAGATCGGTCGCCATGGCTTCATTCGTCTGCTGCTGTGCGGACTGGGCCGCCTGCCAACCGTCAGCGGTGCTGACCAGCTTCGCGGAGACCGCGTCGAGCAGGCCCAGCGCGCGTTGATCGTGCTGCGCGGCGAATCCGTCCAGCGCGGCGCGCAGGTCGGCGGTCAATGCGGTGTTGGTCTGCTGCTGGCTGTCGAGCGCGGCCTGCCAAGAGGCGGCGGTGGCGACGCGGCTGGCGTCGAAACCTTCGGTCAGACCGGCCAGCTGGCGCTGCACTGCCTCGGTCACCGTCTCGTGCATGGCGGCGTTGGCGCGGGCGATGCCGGCCAGGGTGGTGTCCATCACCGGTTGCAAGGCCGCGCCAACCGCGCGTGCGCTTTCGGCGACGCTGTCCTTGAGTGACTGCTCGATCGCGGCGGTCAGGCGCGCGTATTCTTCGTCGGCCTTGGCATGGAAGTTCTGCTGGTTGGTCAGCAGCCGCTCGCCCGAGGCGCTGCTCTGCTGCTCGATCGCGGCCGTCATGGCCTGCAGCCGATCCACCAGCGTGGGCATGAGTTCGGCCTGCTGCTGCAGCAGCCGGAAGGCTTCATTGCGCTGCCAGGACTGCGAGTGCGTGTGCAGGGTGGTCGCGATCTCCACGTCCAGTCGCTGCACCGCCTCCAAGCGCTCACGCCGGCACAGGGCCGAGAGCAGGCCGAGCATGGCGGAGGTGGCGACACCGGCGATCGAGGTGCCGAACGCCACCGCGAGACCTTCCACCGGCGCGCCCAGCGAACCACGGATGGCCTGCAGGTCGGTCGCGCTCTCCAGTGCCAGGCCGGTGCCGCGCAGGGTGGCCATCATGCCGAGCAGGGTGCCGAGCATGCCCAGCAGCACCAGCAGGCCGACCAGGTACGGCGTCAGCACCGGACCGGGCAGGGCGACCCGTTCGCCTTCCACGCGCAGCCGCACCGCGTTGCGCAGGCTGGGATGCAGCTGGCCGAGCCAGGCGGCGAGCCCTGCGCCTGCCGTGCCCGCACTGGCGCTGGCCGACGCAAGCGAGGCGGTCGCCTGCCGGTAGCGATACAGCTCGAGGCCACCGGCGAGGTAGCAGACGGCGATCAGCAGGGCGACCGCGAAGCCGACCGGATTGGTGCTGGCATACCCCGCCCCGATCCAGCACACCGCCACAAGGCCAAGCAGGAAAACAACGTAGTGAAGACTGGTTCTGAACATGACGTCCCGGTTAGTGGGTGCGAAGCGCTGCAAGCAGGCCTTCGATCGGTTGAAAACGGATATCCAGCTCGGCCAGCAGCAGGCTCTGCATGTCGCGGCGGAACACTTCGCGCCAGGCATCGTCGCTGCCGGCCTCGCGCAGGCGTTCGAAATGCACCCCGAGCAGCACCGGCACCTTGGCCAGCAGGCTGTACTCGCGCGCACTCAGGGTCTGCTCCATCAGCGCATCGACTTCGGCGAGCCTGGCCATCTCGGGCGAGGTGCGGGTCAGCATGTCGCGCAGACGGCCACGCAGACGGCTGGTGGCACCGAGCATCGAGCGCTGCAGGGTGATGTAGCGCTCGCGGAACACGGTGTAGTCGCTGGACGCTTCGGCACCGCCGCCGTCAACGACCCGGCGAGGGGGTCTGGCAGGCTCAGGTTCCTGAACAATGCTGGCCTCCAGCGTCGCGCGGATCCGCTGGACCTCGGCGTCCTCGTCGGCGTCGAAATCCGGGCCTTCCACCGCAGGCGGGAGCCGGCCATCGAGCGCCTTGGACAAGGTGACCGCCCGCGTCCAGTCCACCCACTCGCTGAGCCGGTCGGACAGGGCAGGGCCCGCCGAGGACAGGTTGCTTTCGGCGAGGCGGGCCAGCAGCCGGATGAAGGCCGGGCCCGGGACAGGCGTCCGTTGCGCGGTTTTGGCCATTGTTCCGGTTAAAACGATGAATTTTACACCGTAATGACCGCCTGTCGCCGGGGAACCGGGTTCAGTCTCGGCCATGCGCCCCCTGGCCGGGGGCACATGGCGAACCGGATGAGTCGATAGGATCCAGCCCGGCTGCATAGCGTCTGCGGTGAGGCAACGATTATTCTGTGACCCGATCTCACAGGGGAGTGCGGAAGATGGGGTGGACCGGGAAGATCGCGCCGATGGCGCTGTGGTTGGTCGTCAGCGGGACCGTCATGGCGGCCAATCCCGCACCTTCAGCGACGGAGGGCGTGCGGAACGTCCCCGGATTTGCCTTACCGCTCTCGCCCTATCTGAGCCCTGAAGCACAGGCGGCGATGCGCAGCGCGGTGGTCAACGGTGATCCGGTCGCAAAGATGGACAACGCCACCGTGCTCAAGGAACTGGCGGCGATCCGCAAGGGCGCGGACGCGTGGGCCTACGGAGAAATCCAGGCGCTGCGCCAGCGCTATCCGGTGGAGCTGCACCACGAGCGCTGGAACGGCGTGCCGGTGGTGCGGGTCGAGCCGCGCAGTGCACCCACCGACCCGGCGCAGCGGCGCCTGCTGATCGAGCTGCATGGCGGTGCTTTCGTCTTTGGACGTGCCGACAGCCTCGGCCTGCTCGAGGCGATCCCGGTGGCGTCAATGACCGGTGCCACGGTGGTAGCGGTGGAGTATCGACAGGGGCCCGAGCACCACTTCCCGGCCGCCAGCGAGGATGTCGCGGCGGTATATCGCGCCGCGTTGGAGAAAATGCCCGCGCAGCACATCGGCCTGTTCGGCTGCTCGGCCGGCGGCGTGCTGACCGGCGAATCGCTGGCGTGGTTCGACAAGGAGAAACTGCCGATGCCGGCCGCGGCGGGGTTGTTCTGCGCCGGCGGCGATGCCCGTTACGGCGGCGACTCGCGCTATGTGGCCGCGGCGGTGACCGACGCCCTGCTGCCGCATGCCGATGGCACGCTGCCGATCATGGAAGATCTGTACTACGGCAAGGTCGATTTCCGCGATCCGCTGGTGTCGCCGGTGTTTTCCGATGCGGTGTTGGCCCGGTTTCCGCCCACGCTGTTCATTACCGCGACCCGCGCAGCCGAGCTGAGCAACGTCGTCTACACCCATTCCCGGCTGGTGGACCTCGGCCGCGCGTCGGACCTGCACGTCTGGGACGGGCTGGGCCACGCCTTCCACCTGGACGCGCGCTTGCCGGAAAGCCAGCAGGCCTACCGGGTGATGGCGCGTTTCTTCGCCAGGCACCTGCAGATGCCGCTGCCGACATCCCCGCGGGAGTAGGGCGCACAGGGCCTGCATACGCTGTGCATACATCCGTATGCACGGTGCTTACATGCCGTTCCCTACGGTGGAACCCGAGTGCAGCCGCGCTCGGTTTTCCCCATAAGGAGTAGATGATGAGTCAGCAGATTCCCGAAGGTACCCTGGTCGTTGTAGCCGATGGCGGCTCGGCCCGCGTGTTCACCAACGTCGGCACCGCGCACAAGCTGCAACTCAAGCAGGAGGGGGAACTGCAACTGCAGGCCGTCAGCGATGCCGGCGCGTCCGGGCAGGGGCCGTCTGGCTCGGTGCCGCAGGAGATGAGCATCTCCCAGCTCAACGAAGCGACCTTCGCCAAGCAGGTGGCCGCGCAGTTGAACGAAGATGCGCTGAAGAACCGCTACGCACACCTGATCCTGATCGCCGATCCGCAGACCCTGGGCCGCATCCGTCCGCTGCTGCACAAGGAAACCCAGGAGCGCCTGATCAAGGATCTGGCCAAGGACTTCACCAACGCGCCGCTGGAGGACATCCAGCGCGCTCTGTCCTGAGAACACCGCCCATGGCCTTCGTTCGTGAGTACAGCCCTGCCGACATCGCCCGCGCCGAGCTCGATGCGGGAAGCGGCTGGGTGCTGCTGGAATTCGGCACGGGCTGGTGTGGCCACTGCAGCGCCGCGCAACCGCTGCTGCAGAAGTTCCTCGGTGGCTACGAGACCACGCATCTGAAGGTGGAAGACGGGAAGGGGCGGCCACTCGGCCGCTCCTTCGCGGTGAAGCTGTGGCCGACCGTGATCCTGCTGCGGGACGGCCAGGAAATCGCGCGGGCGGTACGGCCGCAGGAGAGGGAAGATCTTGCGCCCTTGATCGATGCACTGGAGCGCGATCCGTAAGTCATTGCATGCATTGAAACAGCTTGAAACACGCTGTTCCACGCCGTTCGCAGGCAGGGTGGGAGGATCGAGAGCGCCATTTGTAGTAACATGGCCCGCTTGATCACCCCGGGCCATTGCCCGCTTCCTGGTCATCCATCCCGCAGCGTCGCTGAGTCCACGCGGCCGTCCGGGATCGTCTGTTGCAACCCCTCGTCGCGCATCGCGCTGTGTCATCAGAGGCGGTATTTCCTGTGCCGTGCGCGGGACCTCGGGCGCCGCGATGGCCTGCTTCCAGGAGAAAGCAGATGCAGGACCTGCATGCCGCACATGCCCATTTCGGCTGGTTCAAACGCCGCCGCCAGATGCACGTCGACGAAGTCACCGTCGTTGACCGTCCGATGTTGAAGAAGGCCGTCGGTGCCGCCGCGCTCGGCAACGCGATGGAATGGTTCGATTTCGGTGTCTACGGTTACCTCGCCGTGACCCTCGGCCAGGTGTTCTTCCCCGACAGCAGTCCGACCGCGCAGTTGATCGCGACCTTTGCGACCTTCACCGTCGCCTTCCTGGTGCGCCCGCTGGGCGGCCTGGTATTCGGGCCGCTGGGTGACAAGTACGGCCGCCAGAAAGTGCTGGCCTTCACCATGATCCTGATGGCCGCCGGCACCTTCAGTATCGGCCTGATCCCCTCCTATGACCGCATCGGGATATGGGCGCCGGCACTGCTGCTGCTCGCCCGCATCGTGCAGGGCTTCTCCACCGGCGGTGAGTACGGCGGCGCGGCCACCTTCATTGCGGAGTATTCGACCGACCGCAACCGCGGCCTGATGGGCAGCTGGCTGGAGTTCGGCACGCTGGGCGGCTACATCGCCGGTGCCGGCACCGTCACCGCGCTGCACATGGCCCTGAGCGGCACCCAGATGCTGGACTGGGGCTGGCGCATTCCGTTCCTCGTGGCCGGCCCGCTGGGCCTGCTCGGCCTGTACATGCGCATGAAGCTGGAAGAAACCCCGGCCTTCCGCGCCTATGCCGAAGAAGCCGAAAAGCGCGACCACGAACGTCCCGGCCTGGGCGCATTGTTCCGCGTGCATTGGGCGCAGCTGCTGATCTGCGTCGGCCTGGTGCTCGTGTTCAACGTGACCGATTACATGCTGCTCACCTACATGCCCAGCTATCTCAGCGTCACGATGGGCTACGCCGAGAGCAAGGGCCTGCTGCTGATCATCATCGTGATGCTGGTGATGATGCCGCTCAATGTGCTGGGCGGGTTGTTCAGCGATCGCCTGGGCCGCCGCCCGATGATCATCGGTGCCTGCATCGCGTTGTTCCTGCTGGCGATCCCGTGCCTGAAGCTGGTTGGCAGTGGCAATGACTGGCTTATCTTCCTCGGGCTGATGCTGCTCGGCGTGGCGCTGGTGTGCTTCACCAGCTCGATGCCGTCCACGCTGCCGGCGCTGTTCTATACGCCGGTGCGCTACAGCGCGCTGTCGATCGCCTTCAATGTCTCGGTTTCGCTGTTCGGTGGCACCACGCCGTTGGTGACCGCCTGGCTGGTGGAGCGCACCGGCGATCCGCTGGTGCCGGCTTACTACCTGATGGGCGCGGCGGTGATCGGCGTGATCACCATGCTGTTCGTGCGTGAGACGGCCGGAATGCCGCTGCGTGGTTCGCCGCCGGCGGTGGCCAGCGAAGCCGAAGCCCGTGCGCTGATGCGCAGCGACGACCCGGTCACGGTGGATGCGACCCAGCCGACGCTGCCGGTGGCGGCCGTGCCGGAAGATGCGCGGCCCGCGTAAGCCCGGTCCGCGTCCGTCATCAGCGGCCACCAGTGGCGCCGGGCGAACGGCCCGGCGTCGCCAACACCCGCACCGCAACATGTCAGCCCGATCGGCCAGTGCTAGGATCAACCTCACCTGAATCGATCTAAATTCAACGCCATGACAAAAACGGGGACGGTGCGGTGGTTGGGGCTCGCGGTAGGGGCGATGTTGGTGGCCGGCACGGCCACGGCGGCACCGGCGAAGCTCGGCGAACGCGCCTATGCGGCGGTCGATCCGTTCATCGGCACGGCCGGGGAGGGGCATACCTATCCCGGCGCGACCGTTCCGTTCGGCATGGTGCAGCTCAGTCCGGACACCCGCATCCAGCCACGCGAGAAGGCGTATGGCTGGGCGGCGGGCTACCGGCACGACGACACCAGCATCGTCGGCTTCTCGCACACGCACTTCTCCGGCAGCGGCCATTCCGATCTGGGCGATGTGCTGCTGATGCCGGTGCGCACCGATGCCAGCCTCGAGCGTGGCGATCCGGACAAACCCGGCAGCGGCTACACCTCGCGCTTCCGCCACGACGACGAGCGCGCCGAGCCGGGCTACTACGCCGTCACCCTGGATGATCCGAAGGTGCGCGCCGAGCTGACCACCAGCACCCGCGTCGGCGTACACCGCTATACCTATCCAGCCAACCAGCCCGCGCGCGTGCTGCTGGACCTGCGCACCAGCCTCTACGACTACCCGGGCAAGATCATGTGGTCACGCCTGCGCGCCCGCGAGGACGGCACCATCACCGGCTTCCGCGAGACCCGCGGCTGGGCACCGGGCCGGCAACTGTATTTCGCGATGCGCTTCTCGCGGCCGCTGACCGGTCACGCATTCCACAACACCGAGACCGACATCGCCTACAAGGGCTTCCCGCCGCCGGGACACCAGAGCCCGGCCCAGCGTGCACAGATTGAAGGACGCCAGCTGGTCGGCACCTTCGATTTCGGCAAACTGGACACACCGCTGGTGGTGACGGTGGCGATTTCGTCGGTCAGCGAGGCCGGTGCGATCGCCAACCTGGAGAGTGAAGTGCCGGGCTTCGATTTCGACCGTGTCCGTGCCGAGGCAAAAACGCAGTGGACGCAGGCGCTGTCGGTGCTGGATATCGACGGCCCCGAGCACGACCGTCGCAGCGCCTACACCGCGCTGTACCACAGCCTGCTCGGGCCGACCGTGTTCATGGACAGCGATGGCCAGTACCGCGGCGCGGACAATGCCGTGCACCGCGCCGAGGGCTATACCAACTACTCGACGTTCTCGCTGTGGGACACCTACCGCGCCCTGCATCCGCTGCTGACCCTGGTGCAGCCGGAGAAGCGCAACAGCGATTTCATCAATTCGCTGCTCGCGCACCAGCACAACAGCGCCTACGGGATGCTGCCGGTATGGGCGTTCCACGGCCAGGAAACCTGGTGCATGATCGGCTACCACGCCGTGCCGGTGATCGCCGATGCCTACCTCAAGGGCATCCGCGGGTTCGATGAGAACAAGGCGCTGGCGGCGATGGTGGCCACCGCGAACTACGGCCCGTACGACGGCATCGCGCAGTACCGCGAGCTGGGCTGGGTGCCGATCGATGAAGAAGGCGAGGCCGCCAGCAAGACGCTGGAATATGCGTTCGACGACTGGACCATCGCGCGCATGGCCAAGGCGATGGGCAACACCAAGGTTGCCGGTGAGTTCGAGAAGCGCGCCACGAACTGGCGCAATGCCTATGACAAGGACACCGGTTTCATGCGGGCGCGCAAGCGCGATGGCAGCTTCCGCACGCCGTTCGACCCGAGCGCCAGCGGCTACGGCACGGATTACACCGAAGGCAACGCCTGGCAGTACTCCTGGTATGTGCCGCACGACGTAGCCGGCCTGGCCGCCGCGCACGGGGGCAGCGACGCGCTGCTGGCCCGTCTGGACCAGGTGTTCGAGGCCAAGGTCGACCCCGCGATCTTCGAGCATATGGAAGACATCACCGGCCTGATCGGCTGGTACGCGCACGGCAACGAGCCCAGCCACCACGTGGCCTACCTGTATGCCCACGCCGGCCAGCCCTGGCGCACCCAGGCCCGCCTGAAACAGATCATGGACACCCAGTACGCCGACCGCCCCGACGGCCTGGCCGGCAATGACGACCTGGGCCAGATGTCGGCGTGGTACGTGTTCACCGCGCTGGGCTTCTACCCGGTCGCACCGGGCAGTGGCGAGTACATCATCGGCCGCCCGTTCCTGCCCAAGGCGGCGCTGCACCTGCCCAACGGCAAGACCTTCACCATCGTCACCGATGGGCTGGGCAAGGGCCACGACTACGTCGGCTCGGTGACGCTCAATGGCCAGCCGCTGCAGCGCACCTTCCTGCGCCACGAGGAAATCCTGGCCGGTGGCGAGCTGCGCTTCACCCTCCAGGCCGAGCCGAACAAGGCCTGGCCGGGGCAGGGCGCGGAACAGCCGTATTCGATGTCCCGCTGACCGGCTGCCGGGCGCCCTTCTGGCCAAAATGGGATTTATGTCCAATTTGGCCAGAAGGGGTATAGTAGAGCCATCCCGTCCTGGAGCGTGCCATGACCCTGCCACTGGATCTGCCCGGCCTTGAAAAGGCCACGGCGTCGTCGGTGAAAACCCGCGGCTGGCCCAGCCTGATGCGGACCGTCCGCGAGAAACAGGCCCTGGTGATCACCAACCACAATCACCCCGAAGCGGTGATCGTGGACATCAAGACCTACCAGGAGCTGCTGGCCAAGGCCGCCGGTGGCGACGCCGATGAGCGGCTGGGCGAGCTGGAACGCCTGCGCGCCGCGTTCGATACCACGCTGGCCAGCCTGGGCCGCGATGGCGGGCTGGGCAAGGTGCTGGGTCAGCCGATCCGCCGTGGCCGCAAGGTCGCCCTCGGCAGCCCCCTCTGACCGATGGGGCGCATTCTGGTACTGGCCGGCGTCAATGGCGCCGGCAAGAGTTCCCTGCTGGGCATGTGGCTGGAAGAAGAAGGCCTGACCTGGTTCAACCCGGATACGTTCACCCGCCGCCTGGTGGAGACGGGGTGGTCGTTGGGCGAGGCCAACGCTGCGGCCTGGAATGAAGGCGCGCGCCGGCTGCGGCAGGCGATCGACGAGGGCACCGACTTCGCGTTCGAAACCACGCTGGGCGGCAACACCATCCCGCGTCTGCTGCGTGAGGCGTGCGAACAGCACGACGTGGCGATCTGGTTCTGTGGCCTGCACAGCGTGGAGCTGCACATGGAACGCGTCGCCGCGCGGGTCAGTCGCGGTGGGCACGATATTCCCGCCGACAATATCCGCGCCCGCTACGACTCCTCCCGCGAGAACCTGCTGGCCCTGTTGCCGCACCTGGCGGAACTGCATGTCTACGACAACAGCGCCCCGGCCGACGCCGACGGCGCCGAACCGCTGCCGGTGCTGCAGCTGGATCGCAACGGGCTGCACTATCCGGCCTCGGCGATCGAGTTGCTGCAGACCCCGGACTGGGCCAAACCCATCGTGATGCGGGCCATGGAGCTGCATACCCCGGTGTAAGCGTTACTGCAGGGGCCTGAGCAGCAACAGCACGCTCAGCGTCAGCATGAACACCGCGATGCCCGCGTCCAGCCAGCGCCACCCCCTGGCATGCGCGAACCACGGTTGCAGCCAGCGCGCCCCGACGCCGAGCAGGGTGAACCACGACACGCTGGCCAGGCACGCGCCTGCCGCGAACAGCCAGCGGGCGTCGCCCGGATAGAGGGTGGAGAGGCTGCCGAGCAGCACCATCGTGTCCAGGTAGACGTGCGGATTGAGAAAGGTGAATGCCAGACAGACCAGCAGCGTGCGCGGCCAGCCCACCTGCATGTCAGCCGCTGCATCGAGCCCGCCACCGCCAGTCCAGGCCCGGCGCGCCGCCATCAGGCCATAGACTGCGAGAAAGGCGGCACCACCGAAGCGCAGGACCTCGAGCAGCAACGGGAAACGCGCCACGGCTGCGCCGATGCCGGCCACCCCCAGCAGGATCAGCACGATGTCGCCGGCCGCGCAGACCGCGACCACCAGCGCGACGTGCTGCTGTTTCAGGCCTTGGCGGAGCACGAAGGCGTTCTGGGCGCCGATGGCGATGATGAGACCGGCACCGGCGAGAAATCCGGCGAGGGCGGCAGCTGGCTGCATTGGGGAAATCCACGGAAGGGGCATGCAGGGTGGCTGCAGGAGGGGGATAAGCCCAGCTACATTTCCTGTGGCACGATAAGCATTCCTGATGCCGAGGCCGCCATGAGCCTGCTCCATCCCCAACTCGCCGCGTTCTCAGCCGTTCTGGAGGAGGGCAGCTTCGAGGCCGCCGCGCGGCGGCTCAACCTCACCCAGTCCGCGATCTCCCAGCGGATCAAGGCGCTGGAGGACCGTCTCGGCCAGGTCCTGATCGTGCGCCAGGCACCGTGCCGCCCTACACCCGCCGGTGAGCAGCTGCTGCGCCGCGTACGTCCGATGCAGACCCTGGAAGAAGAGGTGCTCGCCGACTTCCTGCCGGATGCGCAGGTGCGGCATCGCAACGTCTGTCTGGCGGTCAACGACGACTCGCTGGAAACCTGGTTTCTTCCCGCGCTGGCCGCGTTGCATGCTGCGCATGGCGATACCTTCGACCTGCGCGTGGACGATCAGGACCACACGCTGGATCTGCTGCGGGACGGCTCGGCACTGGGCGCGGTGACGGCGGATGCCAAGGCCCTGCAGGGCTGCAATGTCCATCCGCTGGGCACGATGCGCTATCTGGCGATCGCGGCGCCGGCATTCAAAGCGGCGTATTTCGGTGTGGGCGTAAGCGCGGCATCCCTGGCCACTGCCCCGATGATCGTCTTCAACCGCAAGGACCGGCTGCAGGCGCGGTATCTACGCGCTGTCACGCGCGCCACGCTGTCCCCGCCGGTGCACTACCTGCCTACGTCCACGGGCTTTGTCGAGGCCGCCGCACTTGGGCTGGGCTGGTGCCTGGTGCCCGAGTCACTCGCACTCGCTGCCCTGCAGAGAAACGCGGTGGTCGAACTTGATCCAGCACGCTGGATCGACGTGCCGCTGTACTGGCAGCACGCCGCGATCCGCTCGACCACGCTTCAGCGCATCACGGCTGCCATGCGGGACGCGGCAGGCAAGGTGCTACGCGATCCTTGACGGGGCCGACGTGTTTCAGCCCACGGGCTCGTGGATCGGGCATCCATTGAATCGCGAGCGGAACTGACGCGAGGCGGCCATCACCACGCGGCGCGCCCGGTTCAGGCCACCGAGCGGTCGATGCTCGGCCAGCGCATGCCACGGCGCGAACGCGAGCGCATCCTCGACGCCCGGCGAGGTGTCACGCTGCCACGCCTCCTGCTGTGCCACGCTCAGGCGTGCGACCGGCAGGAACGGGCTGTCCGCCTCGGGCCAGGCAACCGACGCATCTTCGATCGGCATGCGCTCCACATCGCGGCACAGCTGCACGCGCAGCTCCCATTCGACCGGATTGGGCAGGTCGGTGAAGAAGGCCACCACCGCGTCACGCTGCGCGTCTTCGTCCGAACCGATTTTGTCGCCGCTCAGTGCGAGCAGGGCAGGTGAGACCGGCGCCAACGAAAACTTGGCCATGTACGGACCGTAGAGAAACGGCACCTGGCTGAAGAAGGTCTCCCCCAGCGGATGGTGCTGCGGCTCGCCGCCCATGCCTTTGAGCAGGGCGCTCTGGCCACCGACCGCCTCCAGTGCCGCCTCCGCTCCCCGCAGCGTGGCCGAGATCATCCGCTTGGTGCGCGGCATCCGCTCGGTGGTCGCGGCAAGCAGCTTGGCCGAGCGCAGAAAGCCGGCCACGCCGGGGGTGTTGAACGCGGGGCCGTTGACCATCAGGAAGTCCTGCGTGTGCTGCTCCTCGGCACCTTCCGCACGCGGGCCCTGCACGCCGATCACCTTGAGCGCCATCGCGCGCGGGGTGGAGATCGAATCGGGGAGCTGCTCGGCCGGCGGCGAGGACAATCGCACCCGCGCGTCGTAGCTGCCGGGCCGCGCAAACAGGCCGTGGCGCAGCTCCGCCGGCAGTTCATCCAGCACGCGCAGCCGGCCTTTCAGCAAGCCCTGGCCCTTGGCGTGCACCGCGCGGTGTGCGTGGCCTTCCTGTTCGGCCACCGTCAGTGCCATGCGTGCGAACACTTCGGTCAGCTCACGGATGTGGGTGGCCTCGTCCGCATCGGCGTGCTCAAGCGAGGCGTGATAAAGGACGGGTGGGCGCAACGTCATGGAGGCTCCTGTGTGATCAAGGTGGACATGAAGAGGGGAACGCGTTGCGCAGGGAGACAGGCTCCCCGCGCAACGGGACACTTGCTGGATTCAGGCCGCAGCGGCCTTCGCATTGCCACCACCGGACAAGGCCAGCAGGGTCAGCTTCTCGTCCGTGTCTTTCTCTTCCTTGAGCGTCTCCAGCAGCAGCGGCACGGCCGCCTTGTAGCCCAGCTGTTTGGCCAGCGCGGCGATGGTGCCGTAGGAGGCGATTTCGTAATGCTCCACCTTCTGCGCGCCACCGATCAGCGCGGCGTCGCGCACCGGGCCTTCCTCGATGCTGTCGATCGCGTCCTTGCCTTCTTCGACCAACCCTTCCATCGCGGCGCACTTGATGCGCTTGAGCCGGATGCCCAGCAGTTCCACCACCTGGTCGATGCGCTCGATCTGGCCCTGGGTTTCCTCCAGATGCGTGGTGAAGGCGGCGGCCAGGTCGGGATTGGAGGCGGCCCGCGCCAGCCTGGGCAACGCCTTGGTCAGCTGCTTTTCTGCGCTGTAGATATCCGAGAGCTCGTGGATGAACAGGTCTTCTGCGGTCTTGATCGCCATGGGAGGTGCTGCCGGTGGGTGTCGAGTGACTGACGCTAGGCGCGTGGGTGTTAGCCCGGTGCGCTTTGTTGTGAAGGGGCCCTGCACGCACGCTCAGGGCGCGTCGGGCCACGCCTTCAGCAGGGGCAGCGGATCGTAAGCGCCGTCGGCGCCGTAGATGCCCCAGTGCAGATGCGGTGGCGTGCCCTTCGCGTTGCCGGTATCGCCGACGTAGCCCAGCACGGCGCCCTGTTCGATGACATCGCCGCGCGCCAAGCCTTCGCGCCAGTCGTCCAGATGCGCGTAGTAGTAGCGCTCACGCGCCGGGCCCATCACCCACACCTGGCGGCCACCCAACCCACTCTCACGAATATCCGCGACGATGCCGGGTGTGGCGCTGCGCACCTCGGTGCCACGTTTGGCGAAGATGTCCACGCCGGCATGCGTACGATCGCGTCCGCGCGGCGCGCCGAAGGTATCCGCTACCTGCCGCGCAGTCACCCCGGCGACCGGCACGGGCAGGGCGGTGGGTACTGGCATCCGTGACAGGCGCCAGAGCGCGCGGGGCGATTCCGCGATCGGGCTGTTCCACAGCACGCCGGCTACCACTATGCAGACGACGAGGACGAGCAAACGGAGCAGCCAGCGCCGCAGTCGGCGTGCAGGCGAGGAGCGCACGGGCGGCGTCGCGGGACTCACGAGACGGGCTCCCGCGACTTCTTCGCAGCCGTGCGTCCCGACACATGCAGATGCTCCGGCACATGCCAGCGCCACGGAAACTCGATCGCCCTGCTGATGCCGATCCGAGGCCCGACCACCGGCGCCTCTGGCGGCGCCATCCCATCGGAGACGATCCGGATGCCACGGTCATTGCGCACCAGATCCGCACCATCCAGCACCTTGGTGATGCCCATCGCCTGCGACAACCGCCCCGGGCCACTGGCCAGATCGCGATCACGCTGGATGGCCGGACGCGCTGCGCGGATCAGCTCCAGCCCCGCCACCGGCTCGAGGGCCCGCAGCAGCACGCCCCAGCCCTGGCCGACGTCACCGCAGACCGCATTCGCCCCCCAGTGCATGCCGTAGCTGAAATAGACGTAGAGGTGCCCGGCCTCACCGAACATGGTGGCGGTGCGCGCGGTCATCCCGCGGTACGAATGCGCCGCAGGATCCTGGTCACCGGCGTACGCCTCCACCTCGACGATGCGGCCGGCCCGACCGTCATCGCGCACCAGCAGCTTGTTCAGCAGTTCGGGCGCCACCTCGGTGGGGTGCCGCTGGTAAAAGCGTCGCGGCAGAACGGTCCACTTCTTCATGCCAATCCGCGCAATGGAGATACCTTTTCCAGTCCGAAACGAGTCCTTACTGTGACGCGCCACGGGTCAATACGCGATCAACGCGCCACCATCGTCACGCGATGCTCGCCCGACATTCGCGGCAGGTTGATCGTCGCGGGGCAATCCTCGGCTTCGTATCCCGCCGCCACGAAGCACGCGCCATGCCCGCCAGAAAACGCCTGAAGATCGCGACCTTCAACGTCAACGGCGTGCTGACTCGGCTGCCGCATCTGCTCGCGTGGCTGGGGCGCGAGCAACCGGATATCGTCGCTCTGCAGGAACTCAAGGCCACCCAGGAGGCATTCCCGGAGGCCGCCATCCGCGATGCAGGCTACGGGTGCATCTGGCAGGGACAGCGCGCCTGGAACGGGGTTGCGCTGCTGGCACGCGGCCAGGACCCGATCGAAAGCCGGCGTGGCCTGCCCGGCGATCCAAAGGACGACCAGAGCCGCTATCTGGAAGCCGCCGCGCACGGCGTGATCGTGGGCGGCCTGTACCTGCCCAATGGCAATCCGCAGCCCGGCCCGAAGTTCGACTACAAGCTGAAGTGGATGCAGCGCCTGCACAAGCACGCCAAGAGCCTGGTCGCGCTGCCGCATCCCGTCGCACTGATCGGCGATTTCAACGTCGTGCCCACCGATGCGGACATCTACGATCCCAAGTCCTGGCGGAAGGACGCGCTGCTGCAGCCCGAGGTGCGCGAGGCGTACCAGGCGCTGCTCGGGCAGGGCTGGACCGACAGCCTGCGCGCCGTCCACGGTGACGCACAGATCTTCACTTTCTGGGACTACTTCCGCGAGCACTTCGCCCGCGACCGCGGCCTGCGGATCGACCATCTGCTGCTCAATCCCGTGCTCGCGCCCAATCTGAAAGACGCGGGCGTGGACCGGTGGGTGCGCGCCCTTGAAAAGCCCAGCGACCATGCGCCCACCTGGATCGAGGTGCTGGCGCCCACGAAACCCCGATAGCTGGTCGACGTCCATACCGAAAACGGGCGTGAGGCGGTACAGTCGCGTGGCAGGTTGTTTTGAAGGGTATTGCCATGCCATATCGAAGAAGGGACATCGCCCCGGGCGTCGGCGAGGGCAGGCGACTGCCGGCCGGCCCCGAGACGCCGGTGTTCTGCCGGGCGCGTGAGTATCCGGCGGGCACGATCATCGCGCTGCATCACCACCCGGACCGCCATCAACTGGTCTACGCCGAATCCGGCGTGCTGGTGGTGCAGGCCGGGGCAGGGCGCTGGGTGGTACCCAGCACGCGCGCGATCTGGATTCCGGCCGGTATGGGGCACAAGGTCAGCTGCATCGGCGCGGTCGGCATGCGCAGCCTGTACATCCTGCCGCAGGCAATCGCCCAGCCGCCGGCCAGCGCATCGACGGTCTCGGTGACGCCGTTGCTGGCTGCACTGATCCACGCCGCCATGGATGTACCGACGCCGTACCCGACGGCGTCACGCGATGGGCGGCTGATGCAGTTGATCCTGGATGAGCTGCAGATGCTGCCGGTGCTGCCGCTGCACCTGCCGCAGCCGACCGACCCGCGCCTGCGGGTGATCGGCCGACAGCTGGAATCCACGCCGGAGGATCCGTCCACGCTGCAGGACTGGGCCACCCGCCTGGGCGTGGACGTGAAAACCATCCAGCGCCTGTGTGCGCGCGAACTGGGCATGACCTTCGGGCAATGGCGCCAACAGGCGCGCCTGCTGCGTGCGCTGGAACAGCTGGCGCACGGTGACAAAGTGATCGACGTGGCGCTCTCGCTGGGCTATGCCAGTCCGAGCGCGTTTACGGCGATGTTCAAGAAGCGCTTCGGGCAGCTGCCGAGTCAGTTTTTTCACTGAAGGCGGCCGCAGGAATCCTCTGCAGGAACAGCTGGAGACCTTGCTGGAAGGCGGCGGGCTCCATTGCCTCGGACCGCTTCGGAATCCAGTAGGCCTTGCCGCGGCGATGAAGCGCGGCGCAGGCGATGCGATGGAAGTGCTCGGTTTCGGCCGCGTGCACGATCTCGGTCCAGGCCAACGTCACCGGATGCTGAGGGTCGCGGCCCAGGCGGAAGCCGTGGTCATCAAAGCGGAGCGCGTAGTTGCCTTCCTGCGACGCCAGACGTGTGCGCAATGTGACCCCGGCCAAGCGCAGGCTGAGCGCACCCAGACGGCCGGCGCGCCTGCCTGCGCGCATCTCGATGCGCCGGTGGAGGGGCGCGAGGAGGCGATCGGCAAGACGCCACAGCGGCAGCGTGAGCAGTGCAAGCACGACCGCAGTGACCATCGTGGTGGATGTCGCATCGCGTTGCAGCAGCAGATACGCGCTGGCCACAGGAAACGGCAGCAACAGCAGAACCTTGAGTGCACCGGGCTGCCCGCGCGCGACCGCATCCAGCAACGCCGCGTCCTTTCGGGCCTCGTGCGCCAAGGCCTCGGCCACGCGCAGCCGGGTCATCGCCGGGGTGAGGGTGTAGTGCAGTTCGACAGGGGTCACGGCAGTCTGGTCTTCGGCAGGAACGCGGTCGCCAGCCCAAGCAGCGGCAGGTACGAGGTGAAGTGGTAAACCCACACCAGGCCGTGCACGTCCGCCAGATTGCCCAGCCCCGCGGCACCGATACCGCCGATGCCGAACATCAGGCCGAACATCAGCCCCGAGACCATGCCCACGCGCCCCGGCACGGCTTCCTGCGCATACACCACCAGCGCAGCGAACGCCGAGGACATCACCAGCCCGATCACCACCGCCAGCACCGCCGTGCCCATCAGGTTGGCATAGGGCAGGGCGATCGCGAACGGGGCCACGCCCAGGAAGGAAATCCAGATCACCGCTTTGCGCCCGATCCGGTCCCCGACCGGACCCCCGATGAAGGTGCCGAGCGCGACCGAGGCCAGGAAGATGAAGAGGTAGATCTGGCTCTGCCGCACGCTCAGGCCGAAACGTTCCATCAGGTAAAAGGTGAAGTAGTTGGTGAACGAGGCGATGTAGACGAACTTGGCGAACATCAGCACCGCGATGACCGCGATCGCCTGGATGACCTTGCCGCGACTCAACCCGATGCCGTGGCTTCTGGCCAGGCCCTTCATCTTGGCCTGGCCGTGCTGGATGGTCCAACCCGTGAGGCGGAACAGCACGGTGATGGCCAGCGCGGCGGCGAGCATGAACCAGGCGATCGCACGCTGCCCGTGCGGAATCACGATGGCCGCCGCCAGCAGCGGGCCAATCGCCGAGCCGGTGTTGCCGCCGACCTGGAAGGTGGACTGCGCGGTACCGAAGCGACCGCCCGAGGCCATGCGCGCCACGCGCGAGGCCTCCGGATGGAAGGTGGCCGACCCGATGCCGACCACCGCCGCGGCGACGAGCAGCATTTCGTAACGGGTCGCCGTGGCCATCAGGGCGATGCCGACGAAGGTCGCGATCATGCCGGACGGCAGCAGATAGGGCAGCGGCCGCTTGTCGGTGTACATGCCCACCCAGGGCTGCAGCAGCGAGGCAGTGACCTGGTAGACCAGGGCGATGATGCCGATCTGCCCGAAGGTCAGCGAGAACTGGGCCTTGAACATTGGATAGACCGCCGGCAGCACTGCCTGGATCATGTCGTTGAGCAGGTGCGCGAATGCCGCCGCGCCGACGATGCGGATCGCGAAGCCCTGGTTCGGCGCGGGGCTGAGCGGTTCGGCGGGAATGACGGGGGCGGCAGCGGTTTCAGGGGTCATGGGAGCACGATCGGGAACGGGGGTTACCCACGGAGTCAGGCCAGAAAGCGTGCCCCGTGGCGCGAAACAGGATGCCAAGCGTAGGCCGGAGGGGATGCCCCGTCTCTCGCGAATTGGGCGGTGCTCGTCGCGATTAGGACATTGCATTTGAGCGCGGCAGCGCTCCCGCTGCCATTGCATAATCAACTCGCCGCCGGAGGGCGGTCACTAGCTTGCAGGAGGCAGGACAGGATGGTGCCGATCAGAACACTCGTTGTGGCGCTGCTGCTCTTCAGCGCCACCACCTGGGCGAAACCGCCTGCCGAGCCCGTGCAGGCCGAACAGATCTTCACCCGCTGGCTGGCCGCTTACAACACAGGTGACAGCCAGGAATTGCAGGCGGTGTTGTCGACCTACGGGATCGACCACACCGCGCAGCGGTATCTGGACATCCGCGAGACTTTCGGCCCGTTCGATGTGCTGACCAGAACCCTAGACACGCCCGATGCCATTGCGGCCATCATGCGTGGCACATCCAGCGATCGCGGGGTACTGATCACCGTGGCGATTGATCCAGCAAACAGGCCGCGGCTCAAGACGCTGCAGCTGGAGGGGGTTGAGCTGCCCGACGCGTTCAAGCCAACGCGCCTTGCGATGCCTGTGCTTCTCGCACAGACCCGCGCGCGACTGGACGCCCTGCAGGCGCGGGACAAACTCTCCGGCAGTTTCCTGCTGGCGAAGGACGGCAAGGTGCTGATGGCATGGGAGGGCGGCCTGGCCGACCGCGAGCAGGGTGTGCCGGTCGATGCCGCCACGAAATTCAGACTGGCCTCGTTGAACAAGATGTTCACCGCGGTGGCGATCCTGCAGCTGGCGGAGGCGGGCAAACTCTCGCTGGACGACACCATCGCACGGCACCTCGAGGGCTACCCCAATCAGGCCGTTGCCACTGCCGTTACCCTCCGGCAGTTGCTCAACCACACCAGTGGTCTGGGCGAGATTTTCGACGAGGCCTTCGGAACACGGAAGGCCTCGCTCAAGACGCTGTCCGATTACTGGGGCGTCTATGGCGCCGCGGCACCGGCCTTCACCCCCGGAACGCAGGATCAGTACTCCAACTACGGCTACATCCTGCTCGGCTCGATCATCGAGGCTGCATCGGGGCAGTCGTACGACGCCTATGTTGAGAAGCACATCTTTGATCCGGCGGGCATGACATCGACGGGATCGGCGGCCGAGGCGACCGTGGTTCCAGGCCGGGCGGTTCCCTACACGCTGAGCGACGGCCAGTGGGTGCGGGAAACCAAGACGCTGCCGTTGCGTGGCACCTCTGCAGGCGGTGGTTACAGCACGGCCGACGATCTGCTCCGGTTCGCCGAGGCGCTGCGCAGTGGCCGGTTTATCTCTTCTGCGGGATTGCAGGCTGCTACTTCGCCGCAGAACACCAAAGGCTGGTACGGCTATGGATTCATGGTGAGCGGGGAGGGCGGACAAGGGCAGTACGGCCACGAGGGCGGGGCGCCGGGTGCGAATGCTGCACTCATCGTGCTGCCCAGCCAGGGCTACGTAGTCCTCGGGCTGAGCAATGTCGATCCGGACGCGATGGAGAACGTGGTCAACTTCGTCGGCAACCGCCTGCCGCTGCAACCCGGTCGGCTCAGCGCCAGCCCAGCAGCGCCGGCAGCGACGACGCCAGCAACGCAATCCCCGAGACCGTCAGCAGGCTGAGCACGATCTGCCGGAACCGCAGGTCGCTGATGCCGATGTACAGGCGCGTGCCCAGCAGGGTCGGAATCAACATGGCCGGCGCGACGATGGCGAACATCGGCAGCATCTCGCGGGTGACGATGCCGGTGCCGACATAGGTGCCCATGGTGACCAGCAGCATCGACAGATTGAAGTTCTGCACCACCGAGCGCTGCACATCGCGCTCGTAGCCGCGCAGCGTGCACCACAGTGTCGGCAGGGTGCCGGTGAAGCCGCCCAGCCCACCCATGATGCCGCCGGCAAACCCGACCACGCCATCCGCTGCGCGCCCGCCCGCGGTGACACGTGGCAGCTGGCGGGACAGCAGCATGGCCGGGCACCACAGCACCAGCAGGGTGCCCAGGATGGCCTTGAGCCAGTTCATGTCGAGCATCGGCAGCAGGTAGACGCCCAGCGGAATCCCGGCCAGTCCGCCCAGAACGAAGGGCAGCAGAGTCTTCAGATTGAAGCCGCGGCGCACGGTGAACGCCGCCAGCAGCTGGCCGGTCAGGGCACCGAACACCGAGAGGGTAGCCGCGAGCTTGGGGTCGAGCACCCAGGCCCAGAAGGAGAGCGCCACCAGCCCGAACGCGAAGCCCGACAGCCCCTGCACAAAGCCCGCCACGATGGCGCCCAGCGCCACCACCAGGTAGATCGAATCCACTACGACTCCCTACTGGCGGTCGGCAAAGGCATCCGTCGCACGCACCAGAGCATCGGCGGTCGCCGGTTCCATCGCGCTGTGGCCAGATACCACCATCTGCAGCGAGGCCTCCGGCCAGGCACACGCCAGGTCCCACGCGCTGCGCGCCGGGCAGATGATGTCGTAGCGGCCCTGCACGATCACCCCCGGCAGATGCCGGATGCGGTCGACATCACGCAGCAGCTGCCCATGATCGAGGAAGGCATGGTTGCGGAAGTAGTGCGCTTCGATGCGCGCCTTGGCCAGCGTGTGCAGCGGGTCATCGCTGGACACCGCATCGACGTCATGCTCCAGGGTGGCAGCGTGGTCTTCCCAGCCGAGCCAGGCCTGCGCCGCGGCGATGCGGGTCGCCTGGTCGGGGCTGTCCAGCCGGCGCCAGTACGCTTCGATCATGTCGCCGCGCTCGTCTTCGGGGATATGCGCCTCGTAGCGCGCCCAACGTTCCGGGAACACCCATCGCGCACCGCCATCAGCCTCGGCGAACCAGCGGTTTTCCTCGGCACGGCCGAGATACACGCCCCGCACGATCACGCCCGTCGCGCGGTCCGGGTGGGCCTGCGCATAGGCCAGCGCCAAGGTGGAGCCCCACGAGCCACCGAACACCAGCCAGCGCTCGATGCCGAGCAGGGCGCGGATGATCTCGACATCGGCCACCAGGTGCTGGGTGGTGTTGTCGCGCAGCTCACCGAACGGCGTGGAGCGGCCGCTGCCGCGCTGGTCGATCAGCACGATGCGGTAGCGCGCCGGATCGAAGAAGCGCCGATGGACCGGCGATACGCCTGCACCCGGGCCCCCATGCAGGAACACCACCGGGATGCCGTCGGGGGTGCCGCACTCCTCGACATGCAGCGCATGCAGCGCATCCACCGCGATGCGGTGCTCGGCGTAAGGGGTGGCAGGCGGATACAGGGTACGCATGGTGCGGATCTCGGCAGCAGGTCGACGTGAGGATAACCGTCGCTGTTTTCATCGTCATGTGCGCGTCTGCAAGAACTTGCAAATCCGCAACGAGCGACGCCTTTTCCAAGTTCTTGCATGGTGGCTGCCGCATCCAGGTGCTCTTCTGTTCTCCATCGGATCACTGCATCCAATGCGGCCAAGGAAGCGTAGAAACCATGAAGAGACTCTCCGCCAGCAACAGGTCAGCGGCCGGAAGCGCGCACGGCTTCACCTTGGTGGAGTTGATGATCGTGGTCGCGATCATCGCCATCCTGGCGGCGATTGCCTTTCCCGCGTACAAGAACTACATCGCCCGCGCACGGATGACCGCGATGGTGGAGGAGCTTTCCCGCGCCAAAGCGGCCGTGGTGTTATTGGTAGCCGAATCAGATGGCGGGTACCTTCCCTCCGATATCCCGCCCGCAGCATTGGGTTTGCAGGAGTCGAGCGAACTTTGCGAGAGGATCCAGGTCAGTACTCACTCAAGGGGCCTGAGGCTAGGTTGTAATTATGGACGCTACGGATATGTGGATTTGTGGTACCAGAGCGAGGAGGGGTGGACATGTCTTGTCGACAACTACGAGCTAAAGGGCTGGGCGCCGGAAGGCTGCCGTCATTACAACCTCCCCCCCGATCCGTAACCCATGTTGTCGATAGAGCACGCTTTCGCCGTCCATCTTCGCGGCAGTGAGTGTGCTCGCGCTCAACTACTGTCGCGCTGCACCCGCGTCCGATAGGCACCCACGTTGTCACCCCGGATGCGTCGCTCCTGCGTCCCCGTCACGGTATCGACCTTGCGGTCCGCGCCCGTCACCGGCTTGGCTTCAATGGTCGTTTCATGCTCGAACGCATGCGACTTGTCGGTGTTGCGGTAGTACCGGTACAACGCCCAGTACAACGCCGTCGCACCGGCCGGGCCGGCGGCAAGCAGCCAGAGTCCACTGTCATCGCTCATGAGGCAGCTACCAGGAAGAAGAGAACGAGGGCTTCAATGATCGTCCCAGTGGTGAGCGCCGCCAGCAGCAGCTTCCACTGCTGCACGGGCACGCTGCCCATGGTTTCACCGGTGCGGCCATTCACCGCGATGTAGTGCAGCATGCCGCCATTACGGCCAGGCTGGTGATACGAGTAAAGCCACACGGGCAGGTACATCGATACCCAGCGGGTACCGTGCACATCCACGCGCTCGCGCTCCCAGCGCACACCGCGATCGTAGCGGCGCACCGAGCCCTCGACCTGCGCCCGGGCGATCGACAGCAGCTGATCTTCCAGCCGCGGCCGCAGCTTCTCCACGTCGAGGTTGCGTTTTTCCGAGGTGAATCCCGCCAGATACGAGGCGTTCCACTTCAGCGCATTCTTGGTATCGAACGGGAGGATCGCGTTGATGATGTTGTTGGTGTTGGCCTGTGTATCCAGGTTGCCGCGTTCGGCCGAGGATTCCATGGTGAGATCGTCCACGGTGAAATCCACCTGGCGATCCACCTGGTAGACATCCGCGTCGTAGTAGGTCTGCTTGTTCTTCTCGGTGCCGCGCGTGTACTGACGGGTCTGGATTTCGCCCTTGCCGGACACGCTGGCGCTGACGTTGCTGTCCACGATCATGTAGGGCAGGTAGACGCCGGTGACGTTCTCCGGCGTGAACTGGTCCTTGAACGCCTTGAGCGCGAACAGGCGGCGCTTGTCCACGAACTGGCGGATGCGGGCGACCGCATCGTCCTTGCTGATATGGAACGGCAGCACCGCGTCCGGCACCGCGCCATTGGAAATCTGCTCGTTGACCCCGAACACATGGCGGCACCAGTGGCAGCGCGCCGTCATCGTGCTCTCGGTGTTGATGGTGACTTCGGCACCGCAGCCGGTGCACTTGAAGCTCATCAGGCTGGCGGTATCGGCCTCGATGTCGCGCGCACCCGAGGCGACCACCGTGCCGCGCAGCTCGCCGATGCCTTCGCCGAACCCGAAGGCCTCCTCCACGCGGTCGCCATGCCATTCGTGACGGCAGAACTGGCAGACCAGCACGTCGCTGCCCAGCTTGAGACGGATATCGCTGGAGCCGCATTTCGGGCAGCGGTTGAGGCCATCCTTGAGCTCTGCCGCCGAGGTGTCCAAGGCCACCGGGTCCGGCGCCTGCACCTCATCACGGATGGGCTGGGGCAGGGTGGCTGGATCGACCGGGAAACTGCCCGGCAGTGGTGGCACATCCCGGGGCGAGCCCGGGCCGGTGACCGGCGCCGCAGGAGAGGGCGGCAACGGCGGCGGGACCGCCGGGATCGGCGGGGGCATCTTGGGGTCGGACATGGTGTCGGTGCGCTCGGTGTCTTACAGCCCCAGCGCCTTGGCCTTGAGCTTGTCGTAGTCGTCCTGGGTGATCAGGCCGAGGTCCAGCATCTCTTTGGCCTTCTTCAGCTTGGCGACCGGATCATCCGCCGCCGGGGCGACCGGCTGCTGCATGCCGCCGACCCCGAGCATGCCCGAGGCCATGCCCACGCCGACCAGGCCGGCCGCGCCGCCGTTCTCGCCCGCCGACTGGATGCCTTGGGCAACACTGGCCTGCAGGTTGGAATTGCCACGCGAGCCGGCCAGCGCATCGGCGCGCTGCACGGTCTTGAGCAGCTCGCGGGTGTTGGCGTCGTACTCGATCGAGACAATGGCGGTCTTGACGATGGCCAGGCCACGGTCGGACTTCCACTGGTAACCCTGCTCGACGGCAGCGGACAGGCTCTGTGCAAAGCCGAGCGAATCCTGCTGCAGCTTGGTGATGCGGTTGCCCTTGCCCGGATCGTTCGTATACAGGCTGAAGGCTGGCGCGAGCGAGCCCACCACTTCATTGAACAGCTGGCTGGCGGCGGCGTTGTCCAGATCGGTGAAATCGAACACCTGGCCGGGCTGCAGGTAGCTGGCCGGCACAAAATTCTTCACGAACAGGATCGGATCGACGATCTTCAGCGTGTACGAGCCGCGTGTGACCGCGCCGACCTGCGTGCCGAGGAAACCATCGTCCCAGTAGATTTCGGACTGCGTGCCGAAGCGGTTGTCCGGCAGTTCCTTCAGGGAGACGAAGAAGGCCGCCTGCTGGGACCCTGGCTGGCCGCCGAACTTGAAGCGTTCCCAGCTCTGCTTGATCAGGGGGCTGACGAAGCCGTCGCCAGCGAAGATCGACTGCGAATTGGCATCGTCCGAGCGCCACTCGTAGCCGCCCGGTTCGGCGACGAAGCCGGTGATCGCACCGTCCTGGAACAGCAGCAGCCCATAGCCTTCCGGAACGACGATCTTCGAGCCGTTGGTGATGATGTTCGAGGAGGCGCTGGTGTTCGACCCGCGGCCGGCATTGGTGCCGCGCGGCACGGCCGCGAACAGCGCTGCCGTGGAGGGCAGGCCCGTCGGCACGGTGTAGAAGTCCTTCCACTGGTCGGCCAGAACGCCACCGACTGCCCCTGCCACTGCCTGACGAAGACCCATGACCCGCTCCCTGTGATTCGTGGCCGGACACCGTGCCCGCCATGCCCGGCTGACTATATCAGCAGCCAGGGGGGCGGCAGGAGGCGCCTGCATCCAATCCGCCCCGTTGTCCGTACAAGCAGCCATGAACCCCAAGTCGCCGATCGCCCGGAACTGGCCTACGATGGACGCCGATCCCTCTGCTGCAAGGTTGACGCCTTTCGAGGCGGCCCGGATGAGTGCCATTCCCGCGCAACACACTGCGGAGCTGAAGACCTGGGCTGCGGATGTGGCCGCGGTGGCGGGCGCGCGTGACCGTGAGTGTTTCATGCGCATCTACGACCACTTCATGCCGCGCCTGTGCCGGTATCTCAGTGGACTGGGGGCGCCCCAGGCGGTGGCGGAGGATCTGGCCCAGGAGGTCCTGTTGAAACTGTGGAACCGCGCCGATCTCTACGACCCGTCGCGGAGCGGGCTGGGCACCTGGCTTTATCGCATCGCCCGCAACCTGCATATCGACCGCGTGCGGCGGGAACACATCTGGGTGCATGCCCACGAGGTGGTCGAGCAGGCTGCCGAGCAGGATGACGGGCGGGGCTCCCTGGCCGAGCTGCACACCGAGCAGGTCCGGCTCAAGCAACGGCTGGACGAACTTTCCGCCACACAGGCACGGCTGATCCGGATGTCGTACTTCGAAGCAAAGACCCATGCCGAGATCGCGGACGAACTGAACATGCCCCTGGGAACAGTCAAATCGCACATCCGGCGGGCGTTCCTGCAACTGCAGTCGCTGATGGGAGAGAAGCGGTGAATCCTCGCCACCATCTGGACCCGGCCACCGTGCTGGCGTTTGCGACCGGCACGCTGGCAGCGGAGATGTCCGTGGTTGCTGCCGCGCACCTGGAGTCCTGCGCCCAGTGCCGGGAGCAGCTGCGCTCGGCCGAGCGCTTGGGCGGGGTGCTGCTTGAGCAGCAAGGATCGCCCCCGTCGGAAGAACATCGGCAGGCGGCGCTGCGGGAGGCGATGCTCGGCAGGCTGGATGCGGCGCCGCCCGCGGTGGCGCGGGTTGAGGTCGAGCGCAGCCGGGTGGGCTCGCACGATCCCGATCAGCTGCCCTCCGCGCTGGCACCGCATTTCGGGACGTCCTACCGTTCGCTCAAATGGCGGTGGATGGCGCCGGGCGTGCACTGCATCCGCGCCCCGGACCTGCCGTCGCTGATCATGCTGAAGATCGCGCCCGGTAAATGCCTGCCCATGCACAGCCATGGCAACAGCGAGCTGACCCAGATCCTCCGCGGTGCCTATGACGATTCGCTGGGGCATTTCGCACCGGGCGATGTGGCCGATCTCGACAGTGAGGTCGAGCATCAGCCGGTGACCACGCCTGGGGTGGCGTGCATCTGCGTTTCAGCGCTGGATGCGCCGCTGGTCTTCAGTGGCTGGTTCGCCCGCAAGCTGCAGCAGGTGTTCAAGCTCTGACGCCCGCGCCCTGTTCGAACACCTGCCTCACCGCGGCCGGGGACATGGGCCGCGCAAGCAGATAGCCTTGCACTTCGTCGATCCCCATGTCGGCCAGAACGTCCATCTGCGCTTCCTGCTCGACCCCTTCGGCCACCGTCAGATAGCCCAGCTCATGGGCCAGATGATGGATGGCGGACACCTTGGCGCGTGCGCGCCGATTGTCGGCGATGCCATCGATCAGCGACTTGTCCAGCTTTACGGTGTGGATAGGGAGGTCTGACAGGTAGCTGAAGTTGCTGTAGCCACTGCCAAAGTCATCAATCGCTACCTTGATGCCGGCCTCCGCCATCGCCGCGATGTGGTCGATCGCCGGTGACCCCGGACGCAGCCATTCGCCCTCGGTGATCTCCAGTTCGAGCATCGAGAACGGCAGCGCCCTGTGCTCGAGCTTGCTGCGGATGTCATGCCATGCCGAGGCGTTGGACAGATAACTGCTGGACAGATTGATCGAGACCGGAATGTCCTGTCCCTGGGCGCGCCACGCCTGGACCTGATCCAGCGCCGTGTCCAGCACCCAGGTGGTCACCTCGTCCATCAGTGCGGTCCGCTCGAAGACCGGAATGAACTCACCCGGGTTGATCGGCCCCAGGGTGGGGTGGCTCCAGCGGATCAAGGCTTCTGCCGAGACCGGGCGCCGACCGTCGCGGGTGAAACGGGGCTGGTAGTCGAGATGGAAGTCACCGTTCTGCGGCCCGCGCTCGGCATCCGAGGCCAGCCGGTAGGCGCGGTGCATCCGTTCGTCGCGTTGTTCGGAGTACCAGCAAAGCGCCTGGCGAGCGTCGAACGCGCCCTGCATGCTGACCAGCAGTCGTCGCAGCACGTCGTGACTGTCCTGCTCATCCGCATCGACGGCACAGATGCCGGCATGGAAGCGGGGGGACATCGGTACCGCGGCAGCCATCAACGGGCGCAGCATTCGCGTCCTCAGCTCCAGGACCAGGCTCTCGACATGGCCTGCTGTCGGCATGTCGACCACGAACGCGAACCGGGTTACCCCGACGTGGTACACCGTTGCGACGTCCTCCAGCGCGGTGCGCAGACGGACGCCGGCACGCCGGATCAGTGCTTCCAACGGGCGCAGCCCCAGCACTTGGCCCACCTGGTTGGCGCGCGGAATATCCAGCACGTCCACCGCCACGGCGTAAGCCCTTCCATCCGCACAGCGCGAGAGAATGCCCGGCAGATCCGCATGAAACTGGTGCCGGCTGGGCAGGCCACTGACCGGATCGAGGTTGCCGGAGAGGTTGCGCAGCTCCAGTTGTGCGATCACCAGCTCCGCCAAGGTGGCCAACTGTTCCTGATCGCGCGGGTCAAAGGTGCGCGGACGAGTGTCCATGACGCACAGCGCACCGATGGCGACGCCATTCTTGGCTACCAGCGGCGCGCCCGCATAGAAACGCAGGTGGGGACTGTGGGTCACCAGCGGGTTGTCCCGGAAACGAGCGTCCTGCTCGAGATCCGGGACGACCAGGACACCGTCGGAGGTGACGGCGTGGGCGCAGATCGACGAACGGATATCGGTCTGCGCCATGGGCAGACCGATCCGGGAAAGGAAGCGCTGCTTCACATCCCCCAGGACCGAGACGAATGCCACCGGCGCGTTGAAGGTGTAGCCAACAAGCGCGGTGAGCCGGTCCAGCGCAGGCAGCGACGCCACGCTGTCGACCTGCATGGCGCTCAGCACCGCGCGTCTTTCATCCAGGGGGGAGGGTGGGGGACTCATGTCGTATCGGAGGGGGGCGGGGGCCAGCGGCCTTCTGTCCATTCCATACGCGCCAAACGCCGTTCCGGATGCAGTTACCAGTCCGTGGGCGCGTAATCCTTCAGGAACTGGCCCCAGACGTGCTCGCCGGTGTTGATGCCGTGGATGATCGGATCGACGATGCGCGCGGCGCCGTCGACGATATCCAGCGGCGGGTGGAAGCGCTCTTCCTTGACCTTCTTGGCCGCGATATCCGCCGGATCCTCGTCGGTCACCCAGCCGGTGTCGACGCTGTTCATGTGGATGCCGTCGTTCTGGTAATCGGCCGCCGAGGTGCGCGTCATCATGTTCAGCGCGGCCTTGGCCATGTTGGTATGCGGGTGGCGGGTGGTCTTGAAGTTGCGGTAGAACTGCCCCTCCATCGCCGAGACGTTGACGATGTGCTTGTCGCGTCCCGGCGTGCGCAGCATCAGCGGCTTCAGGCGCGCATTGATGATGAACGGCGCGATGGCGTTGACCAGCTGGGTTTCCAGCAGTTCCACCGACGGCACTTCGGCCATGAGCATGCGCCAGGAGTTGCGGCCGCGCAGATCGACCTGCTGCAGATCCTGATCCAGGCGCCCGTCCGGGAACAGGTGCTGCTGGGCCACCAGCTCATCGTCCAGCAGCGGCACCTGGGACAGCTCGGCTGCACGGGTCAGGCCATTGGCGGCGTTGAAGTCGCGGCCCTGGACCACCGGCAGCGCGGCCGACCCGGTAGTACCGAGCAGCTCGGCGCTGCGCAGGCCCTCGTAATCGCCGATCAGCCTGCGCAGCGTATCGGGCACCTCCTGCAGCGGAGCGGTTTCACCGGCCATCATGTGCGCGTAGAACTGCGGCGGGCGACGCACGGTCTGGCAGGCGTTGTTGATGATGAAATCCAGGTGCGACCGCGTGGCCAGCAGCTCGTTGCAGAAGGCTTCCACGCTCGGCGTGTGGCGCAGGTCCAGGCCGTAGACCTGCAGGCGGTGACCCCATTCGGCGAAATCCGGCTCTTCGGCGTACCGCGCGGCCGAGTCACGCGGGAAGCGCGTGGTCACGATCAGTTCCGCACCGGCACGCAGCAGCTTCAGGCCGGCCTGGTAGCCGATCTTGACCCGCCCGCCGGTCAGCAGCGCGACGCGACCGGTGAGGTCGGCGGTTTCGGTGCGCTTGAAGAAGTTCAGCTCGGCGCAGGCCGGGCACATCTGGTCGTAGAAGTGATGCAGCTGGGTGAACTTCTGCTTGCAGACATAGCAGTGGCGCAGCTCCGGCGAATGCACCGGCTCAGGCGTAGCGTCGGCATGCTCGCCGTTGGAGGCATCGTGCAGGCCGGCGGCGTGCGGCGGGAAATAGTTCGGGGTGCTGAACACCGGCTTGCGGCGCAGGGCGCGGATGCCGGTCTGCTCCAGCAGTGCCTCGGCCTTGGCCACCTTCTCCTGATGACGCGCCTTGGCCTGCTGCTTCAGCTTCGCCCGGCGGGCTTTGGGCTCGGGGTGGTAGACCTTGGCGACGACCTGGTGAAGGCGGACGCGGTCAGCCTCCGGCAGCGTATCGAGCACGCTGCGGTCGGCTTCGATGGCCTCCAGCAGGTCCAGCGCGGTGCGCAGGCGGTCGGTCAGGGGCAGGTCGTCATCGGCAAGGGGCAGGGCGGTGGTATTCAATTCGGATCCGGAAAAGCGGCAGGAAGGCAGGCGTGCACGGCCGCGCAATGGCCGCCTGGGCGGGCATTCGCCGGCAGGCCGGGGCAGACGGTGGGCGGGTATTGTCCCTGATCCTGGGATTTGATGCCGGATCGGATGTTCAGCGGCCGAAAACGCAGGCGCGCCCTGTCCGGCCCCCGGCCGGCGCACTCAACCGGCCGACAGCGAGGCCTGCAGCGCGGTGGCAAGGGCCGCGTCACCGTTCACCAGCTCCGTCCACTTCAGGGTCAGACTGTTCCGCTTGCCCTTGGGCACCAGCTTCATGCCGTCCGGGTCGATCGTTAGCGTGTAGCTCTCGTCGCCAATAAGGACTTCCCGGCGCAACGGTTTATCGAGCGGCGTCATGACGGGTCATGGCTTCGGCGGCGACGCGTGTTTCGGCTCCGCGGAGGTCTCGGTGCCGTGGCCGGAGTCCTGCTCTTCGGAGGCGGCCGTGCCACTGCCGCCCCCGGGCACGTTGCGGGCGGACGCGTCGTCGGCAGGCGCGGTAGCCGCTGCAGGCTGCTCGATCGCATCGGCATGCTTGCCCTGCTCGGTATGCTCGTCCTGGCTGCAGGCCGACAGCGCGAGCGCCGCGAGGGCACTCAACAACACGATTCGCATGACGATTCTCCCGCAGTGATGACGAACCCGGGTTGTAGCGCCGACGCCGTTGGCGATGCGTGATCACGCCGATGATCACTCTGTGATGACAAGCGCATGGAGTACCCTTGCCGGCGTCGATGCTTAGCCGTTCCGTGGTCTACGGGCGGGGAGCCGGCGTGTTACGGAGCAGAGTTCACATCATGAGTATTCCCGAGGGATTGGACGAGAATCGGCGGGGGCACAGCCTCACACGAAGAGGCTTCCTGCTTGCGGTCGGTTCGGCTTCCCTGCTCGCGGCCTGCGGTGACAAAGCGCCCCCAGTGGCCACCGCTGCTGCGACGCCCCCTGCGGCCAAGGCCGATACCGCCTTCCTCGACCTCTCCCATGCCCTCACCGGCAAGACCGATCTGGATCCGGCCACGGCCGACCGGATCGAAAAGGCGTTCGCCCAACTTCAGCCCGGGCTGCATGCGCAGTTCCCCGCCCTCGCCACGCTGGCTGGGCAGGTAAGTGGTGCCACTGCGCTGGTCGCCGCCGCGGGCGAGGCCAAGCCCGCAGCGCTGGCGATCATTACCGCGTGGTACACCGGCACCGTGGGCAAGGGCGTGCATGCCGTGATCGTGTCCTATCGCGATGCGCTCATGCAGCGCTGCGTGGACGACGGCCTCTCCCCCCCGACCTACGTCCAGGGCGGACCCGCCTGGTGGACCGCCGCGCCGCCGGCCCCGATTCGAGCCCACGCATAAGCCTGCGCGGTTCTCTTACACTTTTCATAGCTCTGGAATCCCTCTCATGAAAGCTCCGGTTTTCCGTGATGGCGACGCCGATGCCGACGTCGTGATCGTCGGTTCGGGCGTCGTCGGTGCGTTGATCGCCCACCAGCTGGTGCGTGCCGGCAAATCCGTGCTGGTCCTGGAGGCCGGCCCGCGCTTGAACCGTTCCGATGTGGTCGAGAACTGGCGCAACGCCAGCTTCGAACGGCGGATCGGCAGCGACTTCCAGGGGCCGTACCCGCAATCGAAGTTCGCGACGGCACCGCTCTATTTTCCCGCCAACGATTACGTCGGCCTGACCGGCCCCGATGCCAGCAGCTTCCACCAGGGCTTCATCAAGGCGGTCGGGGGCACCACCTGGCACTGGGCGGCCTCCTGCTGGCGCCATCTCCCGGTCGATTTCAAGATGCAGTCCGCCTACGGCGTCGGCCGCGATTGGCCGATCAGCTACGAGGACATCGAGCCGTACTACTGCCGCGCCGAAGAGGCCATGGGTGTCTCCGGGCCGAACGATCCGGCGCAGCAGAGTCCGTCTGAGCGGTCCAAGCCCTACCTGGCCGACATGATTCCGTGGGGGAACGGTGACAAGGTATTCGCCGAGGTGGTCAATCCGCACGGCTACAATCTGGTGCCGATCCCGCAGGGACGCATGATCAAGCCCTGGAACGATCGTCCCGCGTGCTGTGGCAACAACAACTGCCAGCCGATCTGCCCGATCGGGGCGATGTACAACGGCGTCCATACCGTCGAGGCCGCCGAGGCACTGGGCGCCAAGGTGCTGGCCGAAGCCGTGGCGTACAAAATCGACACCGACGCGCAGAACCGGGTCACCGCCATCCACTGGTATGACAGCGACAAGGTCAGCCACAAGGCCACCGGCCGCAGTTTCGTGATCGCCTGCAATGCGCTGGAGACGCCGCGCCTGCTGCTGCTCGCGGCCAACGAACAGAACCCGAACGGCATCGCCAATTCGTCCGACCAGGTCGGGCGCAACATGCTGGACCACTCCGGCTTCCACTGCTCGTTCATTGCGGATCGGCCGATCTGGCTGGGGCGCGGGCCGGCGCAGTCCAGCTGCATGGTCGGGCCGCGCGATGGTGCGTTCCGCTCCGAGTACTCGGCCACCAAGATCATCCTCAACAACATCAGCCGCGTGGCGATCGCCACCGACCAGGCGCTGAAGATGGGGCTGGCCGGTGAGGCGCTGGACGCGGAAATCCGCCGCCGCGCGATCTACGGGGTGGACCTGTCGATCAGCCTGGAGCCGTTGCCCGATCCGACCAACCGGCTGACACTGTCCAAGACCCGTGTCGACGGCCACGGCCTGGCCTGCCCGGACATCCATTACTCGCTGGGCGACTACGCGCGCAAGGGCTACGACAAATCCTGCGAGCAGCTGCGGCACATCGGTACGCTGTTCAACGCGGAAGAGTTCGTGATCACCACGGCGCTCAACGCCAACAATCACATCATGGGCTCGACCATCATGGGTGCCGATCCGCGTGACTCGGTGGTCGACGGCGATTGCCGCGCGCATGACCACCCGAACCTGTGGCTGCCGGGCGGCAGCGCGATGGTCTCGGCCAGCGTGGTCAACAGCACCCTGACCATGGCCGCGCTGGCCCTGCGCGCGGCCGATGCCATCGAGCGTGCGGCATGAAGACCCTCCTGCTCACCACGATGGCGCTGCTGGGTGGCCTCAGCCAGACCGTGCGCGCCGACGATACGGTGGAGCGCGGGCGCTACCTGTCCGTCGCGGCGGACTGCGTGGCCTGCCATACCAGCCCGAAGCAGGGCAAACCGTATGCGGGCGGCTACGCAATCGCCTCGCCGCTGGGCGAGATATGGGCCAGCAACATCACCCCGTCCAAGAGCCACGGCATCGGCACCTACAGCGAGGCCGATTTTGCCAAGGCGGTCCGCGAGGGCGTGCGCAAGGACGGTGCCCATCTGTATCCGGCGATGCCGTACACCTCGTATGCCAAGCTGACCGACGAGGACATCCACGCGCTGTACGTCTACTTCATGCAGGCGGTGGCGCCGGTCGATGAGGAGGCCCACGCGACCGAACTGCCATTCCCCTTCAGCGTCCGCTCGTCCATGGCGGTGTGGAATCTGCTGTTCCTGGACAAGAAACCCTTCCAGCCCGATCCCGCAAAAGACGCGCAGTGGAATCGCGGCGCGTATCTGGTGGAAGGGCTGGCGCACTGTTCGAGCTGCCACAGTCCGCGCGGATTGATGATGCAGGAAGTGGGCGGCAAGGCCTTCGCCGGCGGCTCGCTGGGCGACTGGTATGCGCCGAACATCACCTCGCACCCGATCAGTGGCATCGGCGGCTGGACTGATGACGAGCTCGCCCAGTACCTGAAAACCGGCCGCGTGGCCGGCAAGGGGCAGGCGGGCGGTGGCATGGCCGAGGCGGTGACCAACAGCCTCTCCAGACTGCGCGATGAGGACATCCGTGCCATCGTGACCTACCTGCGCACCGTGCCGGCGGTAGCGGACAAGGACGCCACCCGTGCTGCTTTTGCCTGGGGCGATGCCGCCAGGACACCAGGCGAGCAGCCGGTTCGTGGCACGGACGCCCCCCTCGCGTCCGGTGCGGTGCTGTATTCCGGCCTCTGCGCGAGCTGCCACGGTTCGCGAGGCGAGGGCAGCCAGGACGGATACTACCCGTCGCTGATCCACAACAGCACCGTGGGCATGGCCCGTCCACAGAATCTCGTGGCCACCATCATCGGCGGCATCGACCGCGAAGTGGATGGCGAGCACGTGCTGATGCCGCATTTCTCGGAAGGCTCGTTCGTCCAGGCCCTGAGCGATGCCGACGTCGCGGCCGTCGCGAGCTACGTGCGGACGAGCTTCGGCCCCGGCGACCAGGTCACGGAAGCGCAGGTCGCGCTGATCCGCGACGGCGGCGAGAAGCCACTGCTGGCCAAGATCGCACGCCTGTGGCTGCCGCTGCTCATCCTGGGGCTTGCGGCCTTCATAGGGGTGATCCTGCTGCTGCGACGCGCCTGGAAAAAACGCACGCAGCGGAGGACCTCGGCATGAAGCGCACGTCTCTCCTGGCCGGCCTCGCGCTGGCGGCAGTCGCGGCCAGCGTGCCGGCGTGGGCGGCCGACCCGGCCGCGCCCAAACCCAAGCCCGTCGACACCATTGCCCAGACGCCGCTCAGTGCCGACTGGGCGGCCCGGATCTGGCTGCAGGACCGTGGCGTGACGCCGAGCGCCCGCATCGTGATCGCCACGGGTGTCAACAGCGATGGCTATAAAGGGACCGGCTGGTCGACCGCGGAGCACGTCGATGTTGGCGCCCTCATCGATACCGGCAAGGCCTTCGGCTTCGACGGCACGATGCGCGTGGTGCTCTCCGACCGTTTCGGCAATGCGGTCAATGACCGTTCGACCGGCTCCTATGTGCAGAACCAGGCCTTCTATGGCCAGGGGCAGAACCTGCGCTTCAACGAGCTCTCCTATGAGCGTTGGCTGCTGGACAAGCGGCTGAGCCTGAAGGGTGGGTTCTACTCGATGGGCAACGACTTCGGCGGCTTGCCGTACACCTGCAATTTCAACAACAACGGCCAATGCGGCCATCCGCTGGGACCGATCTACAGCTCCGGCTGGCTGGACAACCCGACCGGCCAGTGGGGCCTGCGGGTGAAGTGGGCCGATCCCTCGGGCTGGTACGCGCAGACCGGCATCTACGATGTCGTTCCGATGCGCAAGCAGGCCAACAGCGGGTTCCGCGTGTCCGATCGTGGCAAGACCGGCCTGTTCCTGCCCGTGGAAGTGGGCTACAGCCACGGCAACACCGGGGAGCATTACGGCGGCACCTACAAGGTCGGCTATTACCTGGATACGTCCAATGCCGACGACATCGGCAATCCGGCCGCACCGCGCGCGTCCCATCGCAGCGGCTCGTATATCCAGCTGGCGCAGCGCGTCCTGAAGCCCGAGGGCGACACGGTGCGCGGGCTGTCGGTGTTCGGGGTGGCGACACGCGCGGATGCCAGGACCGGCCTGATGCGGTACTCGTGGGAAGCCGGGCTGAGCTGGCGCGGCGTGGTGGCATCGCGCGAGGATGATGTCCTCAGCCTGGCGTGGACCCGCCTGGATATTTCCGATCGGCTCGCCCAGTACCAGCGCATCACCGGCAAGGACGTGCAGAGCAACGAGCAGTTCGTTGAACTGAACTATGGCGTGCAGGTCACGCCGTGGCTGATCCTGCGGCCCGCGGTGCAGTACGTCGCGCGCCCCGGGGCGTATGAAAGCCGTCCGGATAGCTGGGTGTTCACGCTGCAGGCGCAGGCGACGCTGTGAGGGTCGAGGGCCGGGCGTCCGTCTTGCGGGCGCCCGGCCTCGCGGTATCGCGGCGTGTCACCTTCGCGGTGTGCAGAACCGGCGGTGAGTGAGGGTCGCTACACTATGCGGCCACAGACAGGACCTTCCCCGTTGAATCCCCGCACTCTCACGTCCGTGCTGCTTCTGGCAGTCATCGGACTCGCGTCCGCGCCGATGGCGCTGGCGTCGAACCCCGCCGGCGCCTCGGTTCCCACCCGGACGCAGATCAATCAGGCGTTGAAGCTCATCAACTGCAAGGCCGATCGGAAGGCCTTCAGGACCCTGGCGTTCGCCATGCGCGACGTTCAAGACAGTGGGGAAGCGAAGGCGGGCTGGCAACCGATCGCCACCGAAGGTGAGGGCGATGGCATGCCGCCGGGCGGCATGATGGGCGTCATCGCGGAAATGCGGCTGCCGGCCCCTGTGCGGGTCTTCGGCCATGAGACCACCCGGTTGATCCTGTCGCGCATGTCCATCGTCGCGGCGTTCGATGATCCGGACGTTGCCAGGGAACTCACCGGGACGCTGGAGCTGGAGGGCCGGGGGGCAGAAGCGCCGCCGGGCGGGATGCGAGTGGTCCATTCCGCGCCCGAGGAGCACGGTGATGGCATCGAGGTCATCGCGCTGGTAGCGGATCGGATCGAGAGCGACCCGTCGCCCATCTCAGTCGCCGGCTGCCTTTACACCACCCGATGACGCCGGCCGCCTGGCCAGTGCCTCCTCGACGCGCTGCTGCAGCACCTTGACGTCGAACGGCTTGCTCACGAACGGCACCTGTTGATGCGCGCGTGGCACGACCTGGTAATACACCGCCGAGGCAAACAGGAAGGGCGTTCCAAGAGCCGCCAGGCGGTCTGCCACGGGGAACACCGGCCCGTCCCGGAGCTCGACATCCAGAATGGCGGCATCGAAGCGCTGGTGGGCGATGACGCTGAGCGCATCGCTCACGGAATAGGCGGGAATCGCCGTATGACCCGACTCGTTCAGCACTTCGATGAACAGCCGGGAGAGCTCGATCTCGTCTTCGACGACCAGTACGGTACGACCAGCAGAAGCAACAGCAGAACGGTTCATGGGGGCGGGGGCGGAATAGGAGACAGGCATGGTCTGCCTTCGGGTGTCAACGACGGGCCAAGGCCGTTTTCCTGTTCGTTGACACGGGTCCGGCCGGCGCCTGATGCGTACCCCGGGCGCCACGGTTGTAAAATGACCTCCCGTTGATGCCGCCGAGGCCCATCCCGATGCCCTACACCAACCGCGACGCGATACAGCGGTTGCGCGAGCAGATTCCCTCGTTCCGCTGCGTGGTGGGATGCCACGACTGCTGTGGCCCGGTCACCGCCTCCAGCGAGGAAGTGGCGCGCCTGCCGGTCAAGAGCGATGCCGAGCATGCCGCCGCGCTGGCCGAGCTGAGCTGCCCGTATCTCGGCAAGAACGGCTGCGAGGTCTACGAAGAGCGGCCGTTGATCTGCCGCATGTTTGGTACCACGCCGACGCTTCGCTGCCCCAACGGCCAGCGGCCGGTGTACATGCTGGACGAGGCCGTCGAGAAGGAAATCCATCAGTTCCTGCGCAGTACCCGGCAGGTGCTGATCTAGCCGGCAGCGGAACCGGGCGCGCACCCCGTCAGTTTGATCTGCGTGCGCCGAGGCGCCACACCGCCAGGCCGCCGTACACGACCAGCAGCGCCACCAGCGTCCACAGTTCGTGGCTGACTTCGCCCAGGCCGGCATCCATCTGGTTCAGGCGCACCATCAGGTTGATGCCGGGCGTGGTGGGCAGCAGGTGGGCCAGCGCGACCAGCGCAGGCGGCGAGGTGACCGCCGGCCAGGACAGGTTGGCCAGGAAGAACAGCGGGATCGAGCAGGCGATGACCACCTGGAACGCACGCTCGCGGGTGGCGAAGAAGCTGCCGACGAACAGCCCGAACGCCACGGTGGCGGCGATGAACAACGTGCCGCCCAGCAACTGGCCGATGGGATTGCCGCCGCGCGGATAGTCCTGCACCCAGGCGGTGAATCCCGCGTAGTAGAGCAGCCCGAGCAGGCCGATCGTGCCGAAGCCCACCGCCATGCCGGCCAGCGTCGGCAGGTCGAAGCGAAGGCGGCGGCCCAGCGCCAGTCGACGGGCGCCAAGCAGCACGCCGATGCCCATGAGCAGGGTCTGGTGCACGATCAGTTCGGCCACGCCGGGCACGATGGCACTGCCGTAGCCTTCCTGGGTGTTGAACAGCGGGCGCTGCACCAGGGTGATCGGCGGGGCCTGTGGCGCGCCCATGAACGCCGCCTGCGACACCGCCGCCTCGCGGGCGAAGGCGGTCAGGGCATCGGCCACGCCGCCGAGCACCCAGCTGGCGCGGCCCAGGTATGCCCCGTTGCCCATCAGCACCAGGTAGCCATGGCCGCCGCGCAGGATGTCGCGTTCGAGGTTGGCCGGGATCAGCAGGATGCCCTCGGCCCGGCCGGCCTCCATCTCTTCGCGCGCCTCGTCGACGCTGGCCGGCTGGTCGACGATGCGGACCGTGCGCAGGGCATCGACCCGGCGCAGCAGTTCCCGGCTGGTGGCGCTCTGGTCATGGTCGACCACCACGATGGGCAGGTTGCTGGCCACCTGGTGGCGGTAGGCGGCGGGGTAGAAGAACGAGTAGAGCACCACCGCGCCCACCATCAGCACCACCGCATAGCGGTCGGTGAGCACCGTGCGCAGGGTCAAGCGCAGGCTGGCGGCGAAACGGTTCATGCGCCGGCCTCGTTCTGCGCCGCCGGCGGTAGCGGATCCGGGCTGCGGGCGGCGGCGATCAAGCGCCAGCCACCGATGCCGCCGGCCACGAGCACCATCAGCAGCAAGGTGCCCAACGGCCACAGCGAGACGCTCCAGGGCGCGCCGACGAATTGTTGCTGGGCCTGGACCTTGACGTAAGCGGTGAGCGGCAGCAGCACGTTCCAGATCCGGGTGAACAACGGCGCATCCACTACCGGGAAGGTGGCGCCCGAGAATGCCAGGGCCGTGCCGATGCTCAGGCCGATCGCGGAGAGGGACGTGCCCATGTCGCGGGTGAGCCCGACAAACAGCAGCGCCACCGCCGCACAGGCCAGATAGAACAGCGGCTGGGCCAGCATCAGCAGCAGCGCACTGCCGGCGATGCCGTCGCCGCGGAGCAGGGCCAGGTAGAGCACGCCCAGCGCACCGTAGAGCGAGAACAGCGCGACATACGGCGCGATCTTGCCGGCGATGGCCGCCCACGGTGCGGCGCCCAGCCAGTCGCGCAGGTGACCGTCACGGACTTCACGGCCGAGGCTGGCCGCCACGGCAAGCGCGAGCCCCAGCGACAGGACCGCAGGGAACAGTAACGGCAGCAGGAACAGCTCATAGCTGCGTGCCGGGTTGTGCAGGATGTCCGATTGCACCGCGATCGGCGGCGCGCGCAGCGTGGCCGGACCCACCTGTTTGGCGATGCGCTCGCCCAGCAACCGCGCATTCCAGGCGCTGACCGCTTCAACGATATCGCGCACGGCCGACTGGCCGGTGGTGAGGTAGGTGGCGTTGTAGTACGCAAACACCGTGCCCTGGCGGCCGCGCAGCGCATTGCGTGTCGCATCGCGCGGTACCAGGACCACCGCGAATACCTCCAGCCGGCGTATCTGTGATTGCGCATCGGCCAGGCTGGACGGCTGGCTGGCCACGCGCACGCCCGGGCTGGCATCGAGCATGCGCGTCAGCTGGCGGCTCTCGGCACTGCGATCGAGGTCGACCACCGCGATCGGAATATCACGCATCACCGAGGCGGCGAACAACCAGGCCATCACACCCAGCATCAGCGCCGGGAGCAGGGTGACCAGCAGCAGATCGGCGCGGTCCCGACGCAGGTGGTGCAGTTCCCGCTGCAGCGAGGCGGTCATGCCCGCCCACACCGGACGGTTCATCCCTGCGGCCATGCGAACAGCACGCTCATCCCCGGTCGGAAGCCTTCGATACGGGCGACCGGGCGCAGCCGGATCTCGAAGCTGCGCACGTCATAGCCGGAGGATTGGCGGGTGGCGCGCCAGGTGGCGTAGTCGCCGGCCGGATTGATGAAATACACCTCGAACTCGGCATCGCGATCCAGCGCGGGCACGCTGCCGCGCAGCCGGCTGCCCACCTTCAGGCCGCGCATCTGCGACTCACGCAGGTTCACCGAGACCCACATGTGATCGATGTCGACCAGGGTGAACACCGGGTAGCCGGCGGGCACCAGCTCACCGATGTCGGACATGCGTTTGTTGATCTCGCCCGCCACCGGTGCGCGGCCGTTGACCTCGTCGCGGGCGGCGTTGACTTCGGCCACCGCGCCTTGTGCCTGGCGCACCTGGCCCTGCGCGGCGCGCTTGTCCTGGTCGCGGGCACCCGCCAGCGCCTGGTCGTACTGCGCACGCGCCGCATTGGACAACTCGCGCGAACTGCGCGCCTGGGCCAGGGCTTCGTCACGTTTCTGCCGCGTCATCACCCCTTCGTTGAACAGGTTCTGCACCCGCTGATAGGTGGCGTCGGCGAGGGTGGCACCGGCCTCGGCGCGTTTCCAGTTCGCCTGCGCGGCGCGGATATCCTCGCTGCGGGCGCCTTCGTCGGCCTTGTCGGCCACGGCGCGCGCCGCGTCCAGCGCGCCATGCGCCTGTTCTTCCTTGGCGGCGACTTCCGGGCTGTCCAGCACGAACAGCACCTGGCCGGCCTTGACCCGGTCGCCCTCGCGCACCTTCAGCTCGGCCAGCCGCGCGGTGATCTTGGCGGCGACGTTGACAGTGTCGGCGTCGGCCATGCCCTGCAACTGTTCGGCCGGGGTACGCCAGGCCAGCCACAGGCCGACCACCACCACGATCGCCAGCACCAGCACGATGAGGATGCCGAGCTTGCGCTTCTTCGGCGGCGGCGCGTCGGCCGGTGCCTGCAATGTGTCATTCATGCGCGATCACCTCGTCGCCGCGGCGGCGGAATTCTTCATATCGATCCATCTGTCCACTGATCTCCAGCAGCTGTGCCAGTGCCACGTCATACTGATAGGCCGCCTGCGCGCGCTCGACCTGCGCGCCGCCCAGTCCCAGGCGTGCATCGATCACGTCCAGCGAGGTCGCTTGGCCTTCGCGGAACGCCAGCTCCTGCAGGCGCAGGTTCTCACGGTTCTGTTCGATGCTGCTGTCCAGCAGCAGGTACTGCTGCCGGGCGGTATCCAGTTCGTACCAGGCCTTGCGGACGCCGAGTGTCACCTGGTTCTCGGCCTCGCGCAGGCCGGCTTCGGCCTGCTCCTGCTGCGCGCGGGCGGCGCTGATCTGCGCGGGACGCGAACTGGGCGACAGGAAGGTGTACTTGAGGCCGATGCCGAACGCCCAGTCCGGATCCGTCAGCATTTCATCGCGACGACGGAAATCGTACTGGCCGAACAGGAAGACGGTGGGCTTGAGCTTGGCCTGCTGCACCCGCACGCCTTGCTCGGCCTGCGCAACCAGGGCGCGCAGCCGCGCGATCTGTGGCTGCCGGGCCTGCGCATCGCGTTCGAACGTGGGCAGCGCCCCGATCGGCGCCCGGTGCACGAACAGGGGCGACAGCGGCCGGACTTCGCCACCACTGCGGAGCAGGGTGGCCAGCGCCGCCTTCAGGGTCTGGAGATCATTGAGCGATTTCTGGTACTCGCGCTCGGCCTTGTCGCGGGCCACGTTGGCCTGCAGACGCTGGGCACGGGTGGCGAAGCCTTCGCGCTCCAGTTTCAGGGCATCGTCGAGGTGACGCTGCAGGCCGTCGCGCACGTCACGGCGCACGTCCACCGCCTGTTCCGCCAGGCGCTGGCCGAAATAGGCCTGGGCCAACTGCACGCTCAAGGATTGCCGTTGCGATTCGCGCTCGGCGCTGGCCTGGTCGGTGGCACCGGCCGCCGCCTGCTGCGCGGCCGGGATCAGGCCACCGGTGTACAGCGGCAGTACCGCGGTCACCACCGGACGGGTCCGCCAGTCGCGCTCGGTGAACTGCAGGGGCGAGTCGATGCCGAAGGCCTCGGCGACCGGGGCCAGCGAGCCGAGGGGCAGGGTCAGGGTCTTCTGGAACTGCAGGCGACGCACTTCCCCGGTGATCTCCGGCAGGCGCAGCAGGCGGGTGGCGTCCTGCAGGTCCTGCTTGTTGCGCACCGAGGCATCCGCAGCGGCGAGGGCATCGGACACCTGTTCCAGCCGCTGCTGGGATTGCTGCCAGTCCAGAGCGGGAATGGCGGCGTCGCCCGGTGCGACCTGGGCGAAGGCAACAGCACTGCAGAGCAGCAGGGGGAGACTGGTAAGTCCTTTTAAAGCGCGCGTTGGCGGCCAGTGCCGGCTCACGAGGGGGCAGCTCCGTGGGGTGTGACGGCAAGAGGGTAGTGTGCGTCGCGTGAAGCACGAGTCTTCACGCGGGCACCTCCTGCGGGTCACACCACCTTGCAGCGCCCGGCCAATCCGGAGAGCGCGATGCCACTGATCATCGCGGTCGGCGCAGCGCAGCCCGCACCAATGATCGTGACGTCAACGCCCGCCGCTTCCGGCGACAGTGCCGTATGCGTGATGCAGTGCTGGGTCATCATCCCGACCAGTCGAATGGCCGAGACGTTCCGGGCGGCGAGTGTTTCGCCCAGCGCAGTGCCGAGGAAGCTGTCGGCCTGATGCTTCTCGATCACTGGACAGCCCTCCAGCGCCTCGGCAATGGCCGGATGCAGTTCCGCGCCCTGGGTTCCTGCGGCCATGAACGGACCATCGCTCGGTGCGATGTGCTGGATGCCCACGACCAGCTCACCGGCCTGCCTGGCCTGCGCGATCACGTCCAACGCTGCAGCCAAGGCCTGTTCGCTGTTTTCCAGCGGGAAGCGGCCGCCTGCGAAGTAGTCGTTCTGGATGTCGACCACGATCAGTGCAGTTTTCATGTTGTGCTCCTTCAGAAGTTCAGGGTTTCGCCATCTTCAGGAATCAGCACGCTGTCCTGGAGTGCTTTCTCACGGACGTAGCGGCGCAGGTCCGCACGGGAGACGGTCATGTGATTCACCGCATCCATGTGGACGGCGACGATCTTCGCCGTCGGCGCCAACGCATGGACACGCGAGGTGTCCTCCACCCCCATGATGATGCCGTTATCGAAGCCCTTGACCCGTGCATCGCCCGTGTTGAGCACGATGACATCGGGGGCATACCGCTTGATCGCGTCCCGTACGTCGCCGGTCCACACGGTGTCGCCAGCAAGGTAGATGGTGGGCTCACCGGGCTTCTGGAACACGAAGCCGGTCACACTGCCGAGCATCGTCGCCAGCGGCTCCACCTGGAACATGGCCGCCGAACCGTGCTGTGCGGTGACGCGCGAAATCGTCACGCCGTCGAAAGTGACGTGCGCGGGCAGGATGCGGACGTCAGCGAACCCCTTGCCGCGAAGCAGGGCCGCGTCCGCTTCATGCTGGACGAACATCGGCATCTGCCTCGGGATCAGCGTCTCAGCGGCGGGGTCCCAGTGGTCGAGGTGGGTGTGGGTCAGCAGGACGGCATCCACGTCCTTGAGCACCTGGCCCACATCGAAGGGGAGTTCGACGGTGGGGTTGCGCAGCTCGCTGCGATACGTGTCCGGGAAGCCTGGATAGGCACCCTTGGCGGCCAGCATCGGGTCCACCAGCAGCACGGTATCGCCGTAGGTGATCTTGGCCGTGGCATTGCGGATCTGCTGGATCGAGGTGGTCGTGGATGCCGGGCCTGCGGCGTGTGAGCTGGCCTGGATACCCAGGGCCAACACCGTGGCAAGTGCGAGGGACAGGAGTTTCATGCGTTTCTCTCAGGGTGAGCTAATGGCACCCAGATTGACGCGCGCGCGAACCTGTGAATACTGGCCTGAGAGACCAACATCGATGGAATCGGGCCATGGCCAGCGACCGTTCATACCCCCCTGCGGTCACGCCGCTGCAGGTCGTTGTGCTGGCGCCCGAGGGCGTCAGCGCGTTCCATCTGTCCGTGCCGCTGATGATCTTCGAGATCCAGCCGGAGGGTCAGACCTTGTTCCACCTGCGCATCGCCGCAGAACGCACGGACGTCATTTTATCGGGCGGGCAGGTAGGTGTAACGCCCCACGGGGGGCTGGAACTGCTTGACCAGGCAGATGTAGTGATCGTCCCGGGGTGGGCGGATCTGCACCTCGCCCCGAGCGCGGGCCTGACCGACCGGCTGATCGCAGCACATCGCCGGGGCGCGCATGTCGTCGGTCTCTGCTATGGCGCCTATGCGCTGGCCTATGCAGGATTGCTGGACGGGCACGTGGCCGCAACGCACTGGCTGGCCGAGGCCGATTTCCACGGGCGTTTCCCAGAAGTCAGCCTGGACATGAATGCCCTGTACGTCGATGAAGACCGAATTGTGACGTCGGCCGGCACCGGTGCGGCATTGGACTGCTGCATGTATCTGGTTCGCAAACTCTGTGGCGCGCGCCATGCCAACAGAATCGCCCGCATCATGGTGCTGCCTCCCCATCGCGAGGGCGGCCAGTCCCAATACATCGACCAGCCGATGCCGGCATCGCCGCAGGATGCACTGTTGAGCCGGTTGCTCGACTACATGCGCGAAGACCTGCAGCGGGATCAGTCATTGGATGAACTCGCCGAAAAGGTGGCCATGAGCCGGCGGACGTTTACCCGGCGCTTCCACAAAGCGACCGGCATGACGGTCGGCGGCTGGCTGGATGCCGAACGCCTCCGCAGGGCCAAGGACCTGCTTGAATCCACCTCGCTATCGATCGATCAGGTAGCGGAGCAATCCGGCTTCCGCTCGGCGGTATCGTTCCGCCAGAGCTTCAACCGGGCGTTCCAGGTGAGCCCGCGCGAGTGGCGGCGGGCATTCACGCTCACCGAGTAAGGCAGGCGCTGGCAACGGTTGATTCATGTCGCGCGCCAGCCACGGGTGGCGAGGTAATCCAGAACACCCACGACCAACAGCGACAGGCCCACCAGCGGGAACACCACGCCACCGATGCACAGCAGCGCGAAGACACCCGCCACGCTTCGCCCGTGCTTCGGCAGTGGCGGCACGCCGATCCCACCGATGGGCCGCCGCTTCCACCACATCACCGCACCGCTGAGGCAGAGCAGGAGGATCGCTGCGCACGCGACGATCAGCACCACACGGTTGACCGTGCCGTACTCGTTGCCGAGATGGACATTGATGCCCCATTCCAGTCCACGCCCAAGTGCACCGTAATCGGCGTAGCCCATGTCCAGCAGAACCCGGCCGCTGTACTGGTCCAGATGCACCACCCGCTGGCGCGAAAGATCCTCCGGATAGACCGAGGCGGTGTAGACCCCCATGGGCCCACGCGGCAGCGCGATGCTGTAGCCCGGCGCAAGGCCCAGCGCGTTGAACCGGCGCATGGCCGCGTCGATGCCGAGCGCGCCGGGCTGTGTCGACAGGTCGCCGAGTGGGCCGCCACCATGTGCGGCATGCCCGTCATCGGCAGCGGCGTGCTGGACATGCGGCACCGCTGAGACCGGCAGTTGTGCCTGCTCAATCGACCACGCTGGCGTGGTGGTGTCGGCAAGCCGATGCGCGGACATCGGCACGTCCACCCGCACTCCCGTCGGGTAACCATAGTCGTGACCGTTCGCCCAGGCATTGACCTGATGGCCCCAGACCACCGACCACGGCATGCCGGTGACGGCCAGGAACACGAGCACACCGCCCACCCAGACGCCGGTCACCGCGTGCAGGTCGCGCCAGAACAGCCGCTGTCGCGGCTGCCCGCGAACAGTGGTGATCCCACCGGTCTGTCCGCGCGGCCACCACAGGTACACGCCGGTCGCCACCAGCAGGATGGCCCAGCCGGCGGCGATCTCGATCAGTGCACTGGCGTAATCACCGAGCAGATCGAGGCTGTGCAGCTGCCGCACCACGCCCGAGAACGTCCCCTTGTCCGGCAGGTGCCCGAGCACCTGCGCGGTGCCCGGGTCGACGTAGTAGACCTGCCGTCGACCGTCGGCCTCCTGTACGCCGATCTCGATGCTGCCGTCGGCGTACTCCGGAGTGGTGTAACGGAAGATCTCCCCGTGACTGACGGCGTTGACGGCCGCCAGCTGGGCGCTGGCAGGCGAGGGTGGCACCGCTGCGTTCTGCACTACCTTCAGATCGTAATGGATCCAGCGATCGATCGGCTTCTGGTAGACGTATACCGCGCCGGTCAGCGCCAGCCAGGCGATGAAGGGCAGCACGAACAGGCCGGCATAGAAGTGCCACCGCCACACCGCGCGGTAGAAACGCCAGCGATCCGATGCACGCGGGTTAGCAGGGGTTGGCATGTCAGAGCTCCCGGGTCCAGCTCAGGTACAGCGCCCGGCCGTCACCCGGTGAGTAACCCGAGGAACCGCTGTCGTACCAGGCATACACGTAGAAACGATCTGTCGCATTTTTCAACTGCAGGGCCAGGCTGTTGCGCGCGTCCAGCCGATACGTGGCGCTCAGGTTCAACAGTGCATAGCCGCCGTAGCGTCCCAGCGTGTTGGTCCTTTCCACGAAGTAGTCGCCCTGGCCATTGCCCCAGGCGCTGAAGGCCCAGTCGGCCGTCGGGGCGTAGTCCACACCTGCGCTGGCCAGCCAGTTCGGCACGTTCTCGATCTGCCGCCCGCGGGTCTGCGGCGCACTGGGGTCGGGCACCTCGATCACCGCCTTCTGCCGCGAGTACGCGGCCTAGGCGCGCCACTGTGCGCTGGCCTGCCACGTCAGCTGGGCGTCCCAACCGCGGCGCAGCGTCTGGCCCACGTTGCCGACCTCATTGGCCCCGACCACGGCATTGACGCCCAGGACGGTGGCGACCTCATCGCTGGCCCGCTGCTCCCAGTACGCGATGCGGGTCTGCAGCCCCTGCACGGGCGCCCATTTCATCCCGGCCTCCCAGCCTTCGTTGAGGGACGGAGCAAGATCGTTCAGCTGCGTACGATACGCGCCATTGCCGCTGCCGATCTGGAACGTTCGCCCCCAGTTGGCGTACGCAACCGTGGTCGGGCTGAGATCGTAGGACACACTCAGCTTGGGTTGTTTGATCAGGCCATAGTCGTACACCGGTGCGCGCAGGCCGGTCGCCCCATTGTGGAAGTCGCCATACATGCGATCGACCCGGTAGGCGGGCACGATCTTCAGCGCGTCCATCGGCCGGATCACCGCCTGCACGTAGGCACCCCGGGTATCGAGGGTGTAGTCCCAATCGCGCAGGGTCGCCTGGCGCTCGCGCGCGACGGTCCTGTAGCGGCGGGCCGTGTTGTCCTGCCACTGCCCATCCACGCCGGCATCGAGGACGAACTCGGCCAGCCGCGAGTCCGGGCGCCAGGTGGTGTTCAAGAGCAGGCCGCGATGGGTCTCATCGTTGAAACGTTCCTGTTGAGCGCCTCCCGCGGTGAACGTCACCCAGCGCTGGTTGCGATAGTCGTTCTGGTAGGCCTTGGCGTTCCAGCTCCAGTCGCTGCCCAGTGCGCCATCGATGTGCACGGCGGTCTGAACCGTCTCGCGCTCACTGCGGTCATCGCGTGCGTAGGCCGGCGATTGCGTCGGATTGGCCTGCACCTCCGGATAGCTGAGGTAGCCGGCTTCCAGTGCGGCATTCTTGTAGTAGCGGCTGGTCAGCCCTGCGCGCCACCGGCCGTCAGGGTCGGTGTAGAACCACTTGCCGGCGAAGCTGCGCTGCGTGCCATTGGCATGGTCGCGCTCGCCGCCGGACGTGCGCCAGCCGACGAAATAGTTCTGTGACCAGGGGCCGCGCTCGAACCCTTTGGCCAACTGCACATCCTGCGTGCCAAAGCTGCCGGCGGTGATGCTCAGCTGGCCGTCATTGCCGCCCTGGCGGGTCAACACATTCACGTCACCGGCAATCGCATGCAGCCCGTAGCGGGCATCGTTGGTGCCGCGCACGATCTCGAGCGCGGCGATGTCCAGCGGAAACACCGCATCCAGGTAGGGCATGCCGCCCGAATTGTCATTGCTCGGAATACCGTCGATCAGCAGCTTGACCGCGTTGATGCGGCCCTCGCCGTTGAAACCCCGGAAGGAAAAGCGGCCGGCGTCGGTGCCCATCTTGAACTGGGTGACCTGCACGCCCGGGGCATTCATCAGCAGCTCCCAGCTATGGTCGACCTTCTGCGGTTGAAGGACATCGCCGCCGATGAGATCCACCGAGGTGAATACCGAGCGGGCCGACAGCTCGCGCTCGGCGGCCGAACGCGCCTGCACGGTGCCCAGGGTCAGCACGGTACCGTTCTGGGCAGCGACGGTGACGGGAAGAAGAAGGGCAGCGGCAAGCACGGCCGTGATGGCCTTGGCCAAAGGTCGATACGAAAAAGAAGTTGTCATGGTCCACAGCATTCGATGCCGCGGTCAGCGTGACCGGGGCAGGGACAAGGTCCGGCCGACGGGCCGGATGGCGCAGAGCGTTGGGCACGAGCCGGCAGGGCGCAGCAAGACTGCACCGGATACTTGCCGGATCAGCAGACCAGAACAGGTGGGCCGCGTGCGCCGAGGGTGCCTTGAGCGGGAGCGCGACGACGCTCGACCAGACCTGACAGCGATCGAAACACGGCCGGCCACTGCGTCAGCAGCAGGAGCAGCGCCACGAGCAGGCTGATGAGACGGGCCGCGATCAGGCAGTACTCGCACTCCACGCCCATGTCATGGTTGGCGTGCGGATCGGCAGGCGCTTCGGCAGCGGGGCGGGCCTCGCCCTGATCCTTATCGTGATGCGCGTGATGGCCCGCGTGCGCGTCGGCATCCGTCATGGCGTGATGCGCCGCATGGGGATGGGGTGCAGGCGAGGCTTCAATGACGGGCGCGGTCACCGGCGCCAATGCCCGGCTGACCATGGGCGCGACGATCACCAGCGCAATCGCCAGGAAGGCCCAGGCATGAAGCCAGCGGTGGAGGAGGGACGCATGCACCGGCCCGATGGTAAGGCATGGTTGTCGGGATTCCCGGCGAAAATGCACCTTTTTTGCTCGATTGCGACGGTTTGTCGCAGTCTGGCGCTGGGCGGCGTGAACTCTGGAGCGGCTCATGGACCGGCCCCGTGCCCGCACTGCACATTGACAATTCTCCAAATAGGACGCTTATATCCTATATGGGCCTGAATCCATCCCCGGTCGTTTGCGTTGGCAGGGCCGGCAGGTCACAGGATTCTCAACCGCTTGCGTCCCAACGCAGGCTTCAGCACGCCATTCAAGAGAGCACGACATGACAGCAGTGAAGGGTTGGCGGCGGTTTCGTCGGTGGGTGAAGTGGATCGTGCTCGGTCTGCTGGCGGTCGTGGTCCTGCTCACCCTCATCGGGGTGGTCTACGAGGCCTTGGCGCGCCGGAGCGCGGCGACCGACCATCCGCTGCGTGGGCAGATGGTCGATATCGGCGGGCGCCAGATGCATATCGAGTGCCGCGGCAGCGGCTCGCCGACCGTGATCTTCGAATCCGGCCTCGGCACGGGCGGCACGATGGATTGGACGCGGGTACACGACCGGATCGCCGGCTTCACCCGTGCCTGCGCCTACGATCGCGCCGGCATCATGCGCAGCGATGCCAAGGACACCCCGCAGCGTGCGTCGGCTGTGGCCGATGACCTGCATGCCCTGTTGAAAGGCGCCGGCATCACCGATCCGCTGGTGCTGGTCGGTCACTCCATCGGCGGGCCGTACATCCGGACCTATGTCGGGCGTTACGGCGGGCAGGTGGCCGGCCTGGTGATGGTCGACCCCTCGCACCCCGACCAGATCGCCCGGCTCGGCAGCGTGGTGAGCATCGATGTCCATCCGAAGAAGGTGTCGCTGTTGATGCACACCGCCACCGCACTGTCGCGGACCGGCCTGGTCCGCTTCCTGTTCTCGCGCGCCGATCATGGCCCGCGTCCGAAGGATGAGGCCGCGGAGATCACCGCCTTCTCCAGCGCCTCGGTCACCGGCGCGACCGCCGAACTCGACGGCTTCGACAGCACCATGGACGATGCCCGCGCGGTCACGTCGTTTGGCGACCGCCCGGTGATCGTGTTGACCGCGTTGAAACCGTTCAAGCCCGATGAGCTGGAGAAGATGGGCCTGTCGGCAGAGGAGGGGGCCCGGTTCAAGCAGGAATGGCGCACGCTGCATGCCGAGCAGGCCGCCCTGTCCAGCCGCGGGCAGCAACAGATCGTGAGCGACTCGGGCCACTACATCCAGATCGATCAGCCGGATCGCGTGGTCGCTGCGGTCCGCGAGGTGGTGGATGACGTGCGCGATGACGGGCGTACCGACAAGGAGATGAAATGATGAAGCGCACCCTGCTCTGGGCGGGCCTGTCCATGCTGCTGGCCACCCACGTGGCGGCTGCCGACCATGACCTGGTGATCCGTGGTGGTCGCGTGCTCGACGGCGCCGGCAATCCGTGGGTCCGCGCCGATGTGGCGATCAAGGACGGCCGGGTGGTCCAGGTCGGCCAGGTTCCCGGACACGGCACCCGCGAGATCGACGCCACCGGGCGCTATGTATCACCCGGTTTCATCGACATGATGGACCAGTCCGGTGCGGCGCTGCTCAAGGACGGCGCGGCGGAAAACAAACTGCGCATGGGCGTGACCACGCTGATCGGCGGCGAGGGCGGCCCGCCGGTGCCTGCGTCCGGGATGCCCGGCTACTTCAAGCAGCTGGAAACGCAGGGTATCGCGGTGAACTTCGGTACCTACTACTCCTCGACCCAGGCCCGCGTGCATGTGATGGGTGATGCCGCGGGCGCGCCCACGCGCAAGCAGCTCGATGCCATGGGCGAGCAGGTCAAGATGGCGATGGAGGCCGGCGCGTTCGGCATCTCCAGCGCGCTGATCTATGCGCCCAGCAGCTTCCAGAGCACCTCGGACCTGATCTCGCTGGCCAAGGTCGCCGCACAATGCGACGGCTTCTACGCGACGCATATGCGTGACGAGAGCGAGGGCGTGGTCAAGGCGATCGAGGAAGCCATCGAGATCGGTGAGAAAGGCGGGGTCAAGGTGGAGATCTTCCACCTCAAGGCGGCCTACGCGCCGGAATGGGGCAAGCTGATGCCGCAGGCGCTGGCGACGATCAATGCCGCACGCGACCGTGGCGTCGATGTCGCCGCCGATCTGTATCCCTACACCGCCGGTGGCACCGGCCTGGAAATCATCGCGCCCAGCTGGGTCTGGGCCGACGGTCTCGAGAAAGGCATTGAACGCGTGCGTGACCCCAAGGTGCGCGAGCGGATGAAGAAAGAGGTCGCGGCGGGGTCCATGCCCGGCTGGTCGAACCTGGTACACGCGTCGGGTGGTTTCCAGAACGTGCGCCTGGCCAACAGCTTCAGCGACAAATATCGCCGGTTCCACGGCAAGACGCTGGCCGAGATCGGCAAGGAACTGAATCTCGATCCCGCGGACGCGGCCTGGGACATCGCGCTCGAAGGGCTGCCCAATCGCGCGGTTGCGCTGTACTTCATGATCAGCGAACAGGACGTGCAGCTCGCCCTGCGCCAACCGTGGGTCAGCATCGGCAGTGATGCCGCGGCGGCGGTGAACTACGGCAGCGACGGCGCCATCGGTCTGCCGCACCCGCGGGCCTATGGCACCTTCCCGCGCATCCTCGCCGAGTATGTGAAACGACAGCACGTGCTGACGTTGGAGGATGCGGTGCGCAAGATGACCAGCTGGCCGGCGCAGCGGATGGGGCTGAGCGATCGCGGGTTGATCCGCGAGGGCATGCGCGCGGACATCGTGCTGTTCGATCTGGACACACTGGATGATGTAGCGAGCTGGGATGCACCTGCTGGCGCGCCGACCGGCATCGAAACCGTGATCGTCAACGGCGTGGTCAGCTTCGAGGGCGGCAAGCACACCGGCGCCAGGGCCGGCTCGGCGCTGCGCCATCAATGCCGCACGCGCTGAAGAACGTGCGCGCCCCAACACACACACAGGACACACCTCATGATCCGACATTCCACCGGCGGGAGCCTTCTCGCCCTGGCGCTGGCCACGTCTGCGCCGGCATTCGCTGCCGCGCCCCCGATTGCCAGCGCGGATGACCTGGGCACGGCCGTCTCGGCGCAGATCGCGTGCGCGGGCATCTTCGTGGCCAACCGCGCCGAGGCCGACGTACTGCGTGATGACATCCACGCGTTGGCGCCCTTCACCAAGGCGGTGACGCTGTCGGTGGACCGCAGGGCGGGTACCGTCACCGCCTCCGCGCCTGGCACGCCCACCCGCACGGCGCTGCATCGTCCGGCAGTCGGCTGCACGCTGACCACCGGCGACGTGCCGCTCACCGCACTCAAGGCCCAGACGGCCCGGCTCAAACCGCTGTCGCCGCTGTCGTCACGCCCGTGGCCGCAGGGGGACCAGCCCGTGCCGGCACTGCAGGCCGCCGCTGAAACGCACCTCGACCGGGCCGCACTCGATGCAGCGGTGCAGGCCGCCTTCGATGAGCAGAACGTGGATGGTTATCCGGACACCCGCGCAATCCTGGTCGTGCAGGGTGGCGCGATCGTCGCCGAACGCTATGCGCCCGGCTTCAACCAGAACACCCGCATGCTCGGCTGGTCGGCGACCAAGAGCTTCATGGGCACGCTGGTCGGCTTGCTGGTCGATGATGGCGTGCTCAAGCTGGATGAGCCTGCGCCGGTGCCGGAGTGGAAGGGTGCGGGCGATCCGCGTGGCGCCATCACGCTGCGCCAGCTGCTGACGATGTCGAGCGGGCTGGCGTTCGTCGAAAGTTACAAGCCCGGCAATGACTCGATCAAGATGCTCTTCGAGGCAGGCGACATGGGCGCACTGGCGGCTGCTTCGCCGCTGGAGCACGCCCCGGGGACGTTCTGGAGCTATTCGTCGGGCACGACCAACCTGCTGTCGCGGATCGTCTTCGAGGCGACCGGCGGCACCCTGGAAGGCATGACCCGTTTCGCGCAGCAGCGGCTGTTCGAGCCCGCCGGCATGCGCAGCGCGCTGATCGAACCGGACGAATCCGGTGTGCTGGTCGGCAGTTCCTATGGCTATGCGACGGCGCGCGACTGGGCACGCTACGGGCTGCTGCACCTGAACCACGGTCAGGTCGGTGGCAAGCGGCTGCTGTCGCAGGAATGGCTCGACTTCGCGCTGACGCCGACCCCTGCATCGCCGCGCCCCTCCTACGGCGCGCAGCTGTGGTTGAACCGCGCAGAAGCCACGGAAGCGGGCCGCAAGGTGCTGCAGGATGTGCCACCCGATGCGTTCATGGCGATGGGCCACAACCACCAGATCGTGGCGGTGATCCCCTCGCAGGATGCCGTGATCGTGCGTCTGGGCTGGACCCCGGAAGGGCAGAAGTTCGACTGGAACAAGCATCTGTCGCGGATCGCGGCGGCGCTCGCCCCGGCCGTCGCACCGACGAAGTAGCCGGAAGCGAAGAGAAGAAGGAGGGCGCCCACAGCGGCGCCCATTGACAGTTCTCTCGATAGAGAACTACTGTCTCAATGTGAGAATTACTCACCTTCAGGCAGGGAAACGAGATGTGCTCGATCAAGCTGTTGGCGACGCCCCCGATCACGCGTGACCGTGCCGCCGACGGGGTGAACGTCTGATGGCCCGCCTGAAACTCGGTATCGCGGTCGACGCCCTGCGTCTCGCAGCCCCCTTCCGCATCGCCAGTCACGTGTTCGACTCCCGGCTGGCCTGCCTGGTCACCCTGGACGACGGCACGCATGTCGGCCGCGGTGAGGCGACCGGGGTCTATTACCTGGGCGAAGACATCGAGACCATGCGCGTCCAGCTGGAAGCGGCGCGCGATGCGATCGAAGCCCATCCGACACGCGAGGAGCTGCGCGCGATCCTGCCCGCCGGCGGCGCACGCAACGCGGTCGATGCCGCGCTGTGGGAACTGGAATCCAAGCAGACCGGCACGCCGGTCTGGGCGCTGGCCGGGCTCGCTCCACCACGGCCGCTGCCGACGACCTTCACGGTGGGTGCCGACGACCCCGCAGCCATGGCGGCGGCCGCGGTTGCGTATCGGCAGGCGCGCTCCATCAAGGTCAAATTGACCGGTGAGCTGGACCTTGACATCGCGCGCGTCGCGGCCATCCGTGCGGTGCGCCCGGATGTCTGGCTGGGCGTGGACGCCAACCAGGGCTATCAGATCGGCGATCTCGACCGCCTGGTGGCGGCCATGATGGCAGCCGATGTGTCGCTGATCGAACAGCCACTGGCGCGCGGGCGCGAAGCCGATCTCGATGGATTCGTGTCGCCCATCCCGCTCGCCGCGGACGAGAGTGCGCTCACCCTCGCGGACGTGGAAGGACTGAAGGGCCGCTTCAAGGTATTCAACATCAAGCTCGATAAATGCGGCGGCCTGACCGAAGCCCTGTTGATCGCGGCCGCGGCGCGCGAGGCGGAGCTGGGCGTGATGGTCGGTTGCATGGTCTGCAGCAGCCTGGGGGCCGCGCCGGGCTTCGTGGTCGGGCAGCGCTGTGATCTCGTCGACCTGGACGGTCCGACCTTCCTCAAGCAGGACCGTACCCCGGGAGTTGTCTATCGCGACGGCACGATCTGGTGCGACGACGCGGTCTGGGGCGCCGGGAGCTGAGGCGCGGGGCGCGGGGCGCGCCTGGCGCACGAAATGATGTCAATGCTGCGACGCAGGATTGACAGTTCTCTGAACAGGACTATTGTGTCCTACATGGGCTTGTAACTAGCCATTCATCCCAGGAGCGTCACTGCCAGGCCGGCACCACCCCAGCACGACGGGGTGCCCTGACTGCCGCATTCCGTGCCCATTGCCGTGGGCGTCCAGCTTCGCTACCGAGGTCTCATCACATGAGTCACTGTTCGCTCCGAATGAACGCGTTGTCGCTGGCCTGCACTGCAGGCATCCTGGCCTTGGGCTGCAGCGCCACGGCACTGGCACAGGTCGCCGCCGAGAACCCCAACCGCGACGAGGTACATACCCTGGGCACCGTGACCGCGACCGCGCAGAAACGCGTGGAAGTGGTGACCGATATCCCGATGTCCATCAGCGTCATCAGCGAAGAGCAGCTCGACCGCCTCCAGGTCAACAACATGAACGACCTGGCCGGGCTGGTCCCCGGCCTGCAGATCACCAGCCTCGGCGCGCCGGGCCGCTCGACGATCTCGATCCGCGGCATCACCCCGATGGGCAACACCGCTTCGACCTCGATCTATGTCGACGACGTGCCGCTGACCGCCAACGGCTCGCTGTCCGGTGCCACCTCAGGCATGTTCGACCTGCTGCCTTACGACGTGCAGAACGTGGAAGTGCTGCGCGGGCCGCAGGGCACGCTGTACGGTGCCAGTGCCCTGGGCGGCGTGGTCAAGTACGTCACCAAACGGCCGGACCTCGAGGACTTCTCGGGCCGCGCCGGCGCCACGATGCGCGTTGTCGACGATGGCGGCCGGGTCGGCCATTCCGAGCGCGCCGCCGTCAACGTGCCGCTGGTGCAGGGTCAGCTGGCCCTGCGCGCCAGCTACGCCGAGCAGACCAGCCCGGGCTGGATCGACAACAGCGTCCTGCATCGCCGCGACACCAACGATGTGTACCAGAACGCCGGCCGTCTTTCGCTGTTGTGGAAGGCGTCGGACACGGTGGATGTCCTGCTCACCGCGATGCGCCAGGAAAACAAGGGCGACAATTTCGCGACGGTCGCACTGGACCCGGCCACCTTCAAACCGAAGCTGCCCGGCTACGCCAATGAATACCTGTTCCTGCAGCCCAGCACGATCAAATACGACGTGTACGGCCTGACGGTGGATTGGGATCTGGGCTGGGCCGATTTCACCTCTGCCAGCAGCTGGATGAAATCCAACTCGTGGCGCCTGCAGGACCAGTCGGTGGAATACATCCCGCTGCTCGCCCAGAAGCCGGGCGTCGGTCCGGTGATGGCCTATGCCGGCCTGGACACGGATATCGAACTGAAGAAGTGGACCCAGGAACTGCGCCTGACGTCCAAGGGCGACAGCCGCCTGGAGTGGCAGCTCGGCGCGTTCTACACCGATGAGGATGCCACCTACACCGAGCGTGGCAGTGCATTGAGTCCGGCGTTCAACCCGGTGCTCGATCTGTTCACCGCCTCGGTGCTGACCACCTATAAAGAGAAGGCCCTGTTCGGCAACGCCACCTGGAAATTCACCGACCGCTTCGACCTGGCCTTGGGCGTGCGCCATGCGCGCAATGACCAGGAGTTCCGCCAGACGCTCGGCGGTCCGTTGGGCGGCGACGGGGTGCAGCGCATCACCGAATCCTCCGAGAGCGTGACCACCTGGAGCGCCAGTCCGCGGCTGTTCCTGGGCGAGGACACCATGGCCTACGTGCGCGTGGCCACCGGCTACCGCGCCGGCAGCCCGAACCCCATCCTGCCGGCCGCCCCCGATGTGCCGTCGCAGGTGAAGTCGGACACGCTGATCAATTACGAAGCCGGCCTCAAGACCCACTTCTGGGATCGGCGGGCGCTGGTGGAAGTGGCGGCGTTCCGGATCGACTGGGACGACATCCGCCTGAACCTGCTCACGCCCCAGGGCATCTCCTACGGCGTCAATGGTGGCGAAGCGCGCAGCCAGGGCGTTGAATTCACCGGCGCGCTGATGCCGGTGGACGGCCTGCGCCTGAGCAGCAGCCTGACCTACACCGATGCGAAGTTGACCGCGCCGATTCCCCCGGCCCGCCCGGGCGGCCCCAACCAGGCCGAATCCGGTGCACAGCTGCCGCAGGTGCCCGAATGGGCAGGCAGCCTGCAGGCCGACTACCAGTTCCCGACGAGTGGCGAGTGGGGCTGGAGCGTCGGTGGCGCGCTGCGCTATTACGGCGAGCGCGCGGCCTCGGTGGCGTCGACGCAGTCCTTCGATCTGCCCAGCTACACCACCGTCGACCTGACCGCGGAAGTGAGCAGCCAGAACACGACCGTGCGCTTCTTCATCACCAACCTCACCAACAAGGACATCTACGTGGCGGCAGGCAGGACGATTCCTGCGGCAGGCGCGCAGGAGTACCGGCGCTGGAATGCGGTGATGATGCAGCCGCGCACGGTGGGTGTGTCGCTCGATTACAGCTTCTGATCGAGCGGGGCAGGGCGGCGCGGCACCTTCCGGTGCCGCGCTGGCCGACAACGCCGCGAAGGCCTGCAATGCAGGCCGATACGCGTCGCCGAAGCAGATATGCTTGCACGGGTCCGCCCCACACCCGCAGGCCGCAGCGCGATGAGCTTCAGACTGGATTCCCTCCTGCGTTCCGCCGCACTGTTGCTGTGTGCGGCGCCGCTGTTGACGGGATGTGCCCGGACCCACCGGGAAACCGTGCTGTCCTCGGACACGCTGAAGGTCGTGGCCGTGACCGAAAGCCGACTGGACATCAACGTCAGCCGGTATCAGCACTACACGACGTACGTGCTGTACGTGGACGGCAACAGGCTGTCCGATCAGGGATTCTCGGCGCTCCTGCAGGATCCTGACGCGGCGGGCGATCAGTTCGTGCATACCGATGCCGTGGTGCTGGACGAAGACGCGGTGCTGATCGCCTCGCATAACCGTGACGGCTCACGCTGTTGGACGACGCGGCTTGCAGCACGCAATGGCACGCCGACGCTGGACACGATCATGAAAGGGACGGCCGACTGCAGCATCCGCCCGGCAGCTCCGGGCTGGCGGGCGCTTTACCAGGACCCCGGCGATCTGATCCTGGTCCGTGAGCGGCCCTTCCAGGTCCATCCCATCGCGGGGTACTGGTACGCGCTGTGGATCGACGGCGACACCGTCGCCCTGTACCGGAAGGACCGGGACCATGAGCGCCTCGTCGTCAGGCTGGCACGGATTTCTTCGGATACCGCGCTCGCCGAGCAGACCCTGCCGATGCAGACCTATGCGGAGCCCGACCTGCTGCATGCCTCGCCCGAGCAGCGACGGCAATGGCTGTTCGACAACTTCACGGTCTCCACGGGCGCCGCTCCCTCGATCGCGTTGCGTTCCGACCATCGACTCGACACGATCACGCCCGAGGTATGGGCGGAGTATCAGGAGATCGAGCGGCAGAACAAGGAACGGGATGCCCAGGCACGTGCCGCCGGCGACGCCTGGAGCGAGGCCGAGCGCCGGGAGCTGATGGAAGCGGAGACGTCCAAGTGATCGAGACCCGCCTGCTCCAACAGTTCATCGCCGTGGCCGAGGAGCTGCATTTCAATCGCGCGGCCGAGCGACTGCACATGGCACAGCCGCCGCTGAGCCAGGCCATCCGCAGGCTCGAGGGCCTCGTGGGCGCGCCGTTGTTCGAACGGACCAACCGCAGCGTGGCGCTGACCCCGGCCGGCGTGGCTTTCCTTGAGACCGCCCGCCGCACGGTGCAATCCCTGGAAGAGGGCGTCGCGCAGACGCGCCGGGTCGCACAGGGCATCGAAGGCCACCTCACCCTGACCTTCATCAACATCACCCCGTATGTCCTGTTGCTGCGCGTGCTGCGCACGTTTCGACAGGCCAACCCGGGCATCACCTTCACGATGCGGGAGGCCACTACCCAGGAGCAGATCAACGCGCTGGAGCAGGGCAGGGCGGACATCGCCTTCATGCGGGCACCGGGAACGACGACACCACACCTGCGCCTGGCTGCGGTGTTGAACGAGCCCATCTGCGTGGCGCTGCCCGTTGGCCATCGCCTTGAAGCAAGCCCTATCGTCGACCTGGCCTCGCTCAGGGACGAGGCCTTCGTCGCCTCGCCCCGGACCCTGGGCAAGGGCTTTCATGACCAGCTCATCAGCCTGTGCCAGGCCGCCGGGTTCGTGCCCGACATCGTGCAGCACGGCCGGCAGATGCAGACCCTGATCGCCCTGGTGGCCGCCGGGTTCGGCATCGCGCTGCTGCCCGCCTCGCTGGCGACGGACGTCCGGCCGGATGTTGTGTTCCGTCCGCTCCAGGTCGATGCGCCCAAGGCCATGGCACGGTTGGATCTGTTCATGGCATGGAACGAGAACCGCGCCTCTGCGATCCGCGACCGGCTGATCGACGCCGTGCTGCAGGCGCTGCCACCGCCGTGAAACGATGAGACGCGCCGCATCTTGCCGCGGTATGCAGACGGTCCTTCACCCACATCCCAGCAGGCACTAGTCTTCGGCAGCTCCGCCGTCGAGGATCCGCAATGCCTGCTGCCATCTATGTGTTTTCGCTGTGCGCCTTCGCGTTCGGTCTGTCTGAATTCGTTGTCGCGGGGCTGCTGACCGCCATTGCCGATGATCTCGATGCGCGGATCTCCCTCGTCGGCACGGCCATCGCGGCCTATGCGCTGGGCGCGGCCATCGGTGCCCCCTTCATCACCGCCCTGGTCGCCCACTGGCGGGACCGGCAGATCCTGCTGCTGGCCACCGCATTGCTCGGGCTGGGCAGCCTGCTGATGAGTGCATCGCCGAATCTGGTGACCCTGCTGGCGATCCGCTTCGTGGTCGGCCTCGGCCATGGCGTGTTCATGGCGGTGGCCTCGGACGCAGCGACCCGGCTGGTCGAGCCGCAGCGGTCCGGTCGGGCGCTGTCGGTGGTCTGGATCGGACTGACGCTCGCCCTGGCGTTCGGGGTACCGATCGGAACCTACCTCGGCAGCGTGTGGTCGTGGCGGGTGGTCTTCCTGACCATCGGGGCGCTCAGCGTGGCCGGCATGCTGGGCCTGGCGCTGTGCATGCCGCGGGGTGGGGCTGCTGATCCGTCCGCCCGAGGCGGCGCATGGAAGGGCATCCAAGCCATCACCCACCCGCAGCTCCTGATGACGGCGGGCATCGGCGCGCTGGTCAGCGTCGCCACGTTCTCGTTCTTCACCTTCGTCTCGCCCTATCTGCAGCAGATCACCGGCGTGGACGTGCAGTGGCTGAGCCTGGGCATGCTGCTGTTCGGTGTCTGCGCCATCGCAGGCAATCTGCTCGGCGGATTCCTCGGCGATGCGATGGACGGGGATCGCAGCCTCCGGCTGGCGCTGGTCGCGTTGGCGGTGAACCTGCTCGGGCTGTACGGCTTCGCAGGCGTGCCGGCCTTGATGATGCTCCTGATCGGCACCTTGGGCATCTGCTTCTTCTCCATCGTGACGCTGCTGACCCTGCGCCTGCTCAAGCAGGCCCAGCACTTCATTCCCGGCTACAGCTCGGTGGCGGCCGGACTGAACATCGCCTCGTTCAACCTGGGCACCGCGCTGGGCGGCGCCGTGGGCAGCCTGACGATCAGCTACGCGACGCTGGCATCGGTGCCGCTGGCAGGGGCCGTGGCCGCGCTCCTGGCGGGCATCGTGCTGTATCTGCAGCGGCGACGGATGAGCGCCATCATCCACATACGTCCGTGAACAGCCGGGCGTAGTTGCTGCCCAGGATTTTCTCGATGCGCCCGTCACTGTGCCCGCGCCGGGACAGCAGGAACGCCAGGCGGTCGAAGCGATCGGGCTGGTTGAGGTCGGGCAGGAAGGTGACCACATCGCCGCTTTCACCGGGCGCGGAGATGCCGCGCTTGATGCGCTCCTCGACGACGCTGCGCAGCCGCTCGCGGTACGCCGGGGTCAGATCGATCGAGGAGATCATGCCATCGGTGCCCAGGCAGACGTGGTCCTCGCCACAGACGTTGATGGCGTGTTCGATGTGGCGGATCAGATCGTCCGCCGTCGGCTGCCCCTGCTCGCGCAGGAACGGCATCAGGTAGATGCCCGCGACACCGCCCCGCGCGGCAAGCTGGCGCAGTTCCTCATCGCTCTTGTTGCGCGGGTTGTCGGCGAGCGCGGCGCAGCCGGTATGACTGATCGTGACCGGGTGCCGGGACGCTGCGATCGCATCCAGCGTGGTGCGCTGGCCAGCATGCGAGAGATCGATCAGCCCTCGGCCGGCATCGATCTTCTCGACCAGCTCGCGACCGAATCGACTCAGTCCTGCATTGGCCGGCTCCAGGCAGCCGTCACCGACCAGATTGCGACGATTGTAGGTGAGCTGGTAGACGCGTACGCCCAGGCCATGGAAGGTGTCGAAGCGCTCAACATCTTCGCCGAACGGCGTCGCATCCTGGAAGCCATAGATCACGCCAAGGCGGCTGCTGCGCTTCGCATCGAGAAGGTCGGCACCGGTACGCACAAGGCTCAGGGCGTCCTCATGCAGCGCCCGTTGCCCGTTCCAGTACGCGATGTTGCGCATCGTCAACGCATAGTCGTTGAGGTAGCTGCCGACGCCACTGACGGTAATGGTGCATGCGGTCAGCCCGGAGGCGCGCGCGTCGGCCAGGGAGCGTGCACTCAGCGGCGCATAGTCGGCTTCCTCCCGTGTATCGAGTGGCCCGCCACTGAGCGCATCGATCACGGTGGCGCGCCGATAGCCCGGCCACTGCGGGCGTGCGGAAGCCGCCGGGGCAGCGGCGCCTGCCTGCGCCGGCAGCAGCAGGGCGCCGGCAGCACCGAGCGCGCAGGCGCCGAGAAAACGTCGCCGCGATCGCTCCGCGTCGGAGGGATCGTTCGTCATCGCATCAGTCTGGAACGTCATCGGGTCTGTACCTGCTTGCGTGGCTGGAGGCCGGGTGGCGGCTCGCCGAGTGAACGGCGTCATCGGCCACTCCGCGGAGGTGTCCGCAGCATGTTCGGACGCTGACGGTCCTCACCGCAAGTGACCGGCGGCAGGGCGCCTCGCGTCGTGCCTACCAGTTCCAGCGCATGCCCACCTTGCCGTTCCACGCCGTCTCGTCACCGTTGAAGCTCCAGCTGTAATCGAGGTCGGCATACAGGTAGCCGGTCTGCGTGACCTGCCAGGTCCCGCCGATGCCGACTTCGCCCCACGCCCCCCCCATGTCCACCGCAAACGGCACGTAGCCGCTGTTGCTGGCGAACGTCGCGCGGGGCGTACCGCGGAACTCGTGCCAGACATTGCCGCGCAGCCAGGCATTGCTGCTGCGGGCATCGCCCTGCGCCGTCTCGCGCTGGCCGGTGCGGTTCAATCGCGCACCGACGCGCCCGACCAGCGAGTCGCCGTCGCTGAAGTGCACCTGCGCGGTGGCATCGTCCAGATCGTCGACATCGATCTGCTGCCAGATCAGCTGCGCCTGTGGCTCCAGCCGCCAGCGTCCGTTCTCGCCGGCGGATCCGTCGTCTTGATCGAGGAGGAACGGCCAGCCGCCTTCCAGCGACAGCGCCAGCCCGTCGGCATCGACAAAACTGTCGGCGGTGCGCGGGGACTGCAGGCGCATGTCATACCAGGTGTATTGAGCGACCGCGTCGATGTAGGCGCCCTTGGCGGAGAACGCCGTCCAGTAGCCGCCGATCGAGCCCGCCTTGAACCGGTCCGTCCCGGCGTGGAAGCGATACTCCAGGAAGTTGTGCCGCACGTCGCCCTTGCCCTTGCCGTAGGCGAGATAGACGCCGGCGTGGCGACGGCGCAGATCCTCGGCATCCACCCGGCGGTAGAGGTCGGTGCCGATCTGCAGCGCATCGAAGCGATAGTCGAAGTCGGGGCCGCGATCGCCGTAGATGCCGCGGCGCCCGCCATCATGTTCGCCGTCGTGGCCGAGGTAACGCATCCAGGCGCCATTGAACCCACTGCGTACGGTATCCAGGTCGCCGCGCTGATGCAGCAGCTGCTCGTCGCCGACGCGTTCGTGCAGGGTGTCGATCAGGGTGCGGCCGTACACCTGGGCCATCGCGGGCGCGGCGGCGATCAGCGAGACTTCCTGCCGATAGGCCGGCGGCGGCGAGGGGCTGGGCGGCTCCGGTGGCGCTGGATCCGGCGGTGCGGGATCCGGTGGCGGCGGCAGTGGAGGGGCGGGGCAGGGCGGTACCGGCGCGCCCGGGATGGCGCAATCGATCACCGAGCGCAGGTACCAGCTGTTCTCCACATCCGCGCCGGAGACCGTGGCCGCGCCGCCGCGGTACAGGAAGTACTCGTACGGACCCGCCACCACCGGTGCCGCCAGCGCGAAGTTGTCGGGCGTGCTGGTGGCGTTGCTTGCCTGCACCACGCGGATGCCATCGGCGAGCGTCCGGTCGCCACGTCCGCCGGTGTTGTGGATCTCCAGGGCTCCTAGGCCACTGCTGCTGCCATCCACCACCACCAGCTGGTCCGAGGGCGAGGCATCGTCGCCCAGCCAGGTGTTCAGAGCGAGCGTGCCATTGCCGCTGTAACGCGACACGGTCAGGGTCTTGTAGCCGACCGCCTGCGCAGGATCGCCGGCCGGCGCTGCAAACGCGATCCGGCTGCGGTCGTTGACCAGCGTGGTGAGGGTGGAGTTGCCGGTCAGGTTCCACAGCGTGTCACGCAACACGACGTTGGAGATGCTGCCGGGCAGGGTGATCGCGGCGCCAGTGAGCACGCTGCCGGTCGCGGTGATGGTGGCGACCGTCGGCGTGTCGGCCGCCGGCAACACCACCGGCGGCGCCGGTACCGCCATCGTCAGGGGCACTGGCGGATCATCGGGCGGAAGGTCCGGGGGAAGGAGCGGGACAGCGGCGTCGAGCCCGTCGAAATCGGCGATGGCACCGACCTTGAGCCACAGGTCGCGGCCCTGCACCGTGGTGCCGGCCAGGTCGATCTGCGCCGCCCCGATGGCGCCCACCCCGGGGCCGTCCGCAGCGGCAAGCGTGGATTGCGTGACCGAGGCCGACGCTGCGGCCGGGTCGCCGCGTACCAGCAATGCCGCCGCGCCGGGGCCGGTGGTGGCCAGCGCGGCATCGGCGACCTCCACGCGACCGCCGTTCCATGCCACCGCTGCGTGGGCCAGCGCGCCGCGGGTAGTGACACGGCTGCCACCGCCCAGCAGCAGGCGCCCATTGCCGGCCCAGGCGATCAGCCCGTGCGCCTGCACGCCCTCCGTGGTGATGGTGCTCGCTGTGGCGGTCAGCAGGCTGTCGGCATACGCGGCCAGGCCATAGCCATGCAATCCGCTGGTCGTGACGGTCATGCCGCTGGCACGGATCTGGCCAGCGCCCGCCGCACGTGCACCGATGGAATCGATGCCGCGCGTGGATATGCTCCCATTGGCCACGGTCGCGATCGCATCCACGCCCTGGATGTTGAAGCCCTCGCTCGCATCGCCCAGCGTGGTGATGCTGCTGCGCGCCCCGTCGGCCTGGCCCGTCGCCGGATCGACGTTCATCCAGACGCGCCCCCCGGCCGTGCCCACATACACCCCGTGGCCGGAGATGCCGGACGCAATGAAGGCAGCCGGGTCGGTCACCGGGTTGCCGCCTGCATCGATCGGCCGGCCGAAGGTGGGCAGCGCCAGGTCGGTTCCCAGCAGCACGCCGGTACGGATCGTGTCGCCACTGGAGATCAGCGTGCCGGCAGTGCCGCCGCTGGCGTTGAGCGTCATCCCGGGGCGGCCTGAGTTGATGATGGTCGTTCCAGCGCTGTCGATGGTGCCGCCGGTGGCGTTCAGGCCGATGCCCCCCGGACCGCCGCCACCGATGTAGAGATTGCGTGCGGTGACGCGGGTGGCCGCGCCATCGGCACGGATGCCCGCGCCACTTCCCGATGAGGTCAGGGTGCTGTCGGCGATGCTTATCTGCGCGCCGGCCTGGCCGTACACGCCATGGGAATTGAGATCGGTGGTGCGCGTGTCCAGGCGCAGCAACGCCGCCTGCGGTCCGACCCCGCCGGCCGCGCCCTGGACCAGTACGGCATTGGAGTTCACCCCGTGCGTGGTGATCACCGTGTTGGCTGCCTGCAGCAGCGAGGTCGCAGCCGCCGCCTGGGCCACCAGCACGCCGGTGCTGTTGTTGCCGTAGGTCTCGATACGTGTCGTGGTGCCCAACGGTGAGCCATCGGCCGCCACGTCCAGCCGCAGCGCGCCCCCCGTGGAGGACACCTGCGCCCCGTTCGCCCCGGTGGTGCCGGTGGCCACATAGGCGGCAGGATCCGTGGTGGCATTGCCGCCGGCATCCACCGGCAGGCCATAGCTGGCGGCGGACGGATCGGTGCCCAGCTGCACGCCGGTCAGCAGGGTGTTGCCCTGGCTGACCACCGTGCCGCCGCTGGCCGCCTGCAGGCCAACCGCTGCGTTGCCGCCGGCAATGCCTGACGTGTAGACCTCGCTGCCGCTCAACGTGAGCGTACCTTCGGTCAGTGCGTGGGCGCCGATGGCGGCGTTGCGCAGCGTGGAAAGGCGCAGCCCGTTCGCCGTGATCGCACTGCCGTTGCCTTCGGCGCGCAGCGCATTGCCACCCTGACCCGCAGCGATCACGACCCCGGGCGTGCCACCCACGGTCACCGTGCTGCCGCCGCCGGCGAGCACGCCGTGCGCATTCTGTCCCGCCACCCGGATGTCCAGTCCATCAAGCTGCACCTGCGAGGTACCGGTTGCCGACACCCCGTGCGCGGTGATGCCGGTGGCGTTGATGGTCACACCGGCCAGCACCCCCTGCGCATCGACGAACGCCAGCCCGGTCGCGCCGGTCCCCGTCGTGTCGATGGCGAGCTGCGACGCCTGGAGCCGCGCACCGGTAGCAAATCGCCCACCGCTGTTGTTGTTTCCGCGGGTCACGATATTCACGGCGTGCACATCGAACTGCGCGCCACTGCTGCCGAACAGCCCGTGGCTGCCATTGCTGGCGCCGGCCCCGGTGCCCAGGATGTAGATCGAGGTGGTCCCGCCCGTGGGGGCGCCGGCACCATCCACGTTCAGCCGCACCGTCCCGTCAATGGCACTGATGCCATGCGCCGCCGTGGCCGCCTTGCCCACGTAGGCCGCGGGATCGGTCACCAGGGTGCCGCCGGCGTCCACCGGCAGCCCGTAGGTTCCTGGCGTGCCCGGCTGGGTGCCCAGCACGATGCCGGTGGCGATCACATCGCCGCTGCCGGTGAAGCTGCCGCCGGCCACCTGGATGCCTTCGCTGTTGGCCTGCGAGGTGTAGAACCGCGTGCCGGTCGAGGTCAGCGTGGTGCCTGCTTCCAGTCGCGCAGCGGGGCCACCGGCGCCCAGCCGGCTGACCGTGGCGCCGGCGGCCAGAAAACTGACCGCGCCGCCGCGGGTCGAGCACACGGTTGCGGTGTTGGCCGTGCTGGTGATCAGTGCCACCGCGCCGGTCGCGTTGATCACGCCGGCGTTGGCGGCATAGAACGCAGGCGCACCCGCCGTGGTCGGCGCGTAGGTGCCCCCGGCGATCGTCAGCACGGTGCCATCGGCGCGGACCTGCTGGGCCGGCACGGTCGCGGGCACCGTCACGCAGCTCGCCGCGTCCACGCTCTGTGCCAGTGCGTACCAGGGTGCTGATGCCGCCAAGCCCACCAGGAGCAGGCTGCTGCGCGGCGACACGATGCGGGACGCCACGCGTTGCCGCGTGCAGCGGGTGTTGGCCATGGGACCTCCCCCTGTCGTGACGCGTGCGGGGCGCCGCGTGCCACCCGAGTCTGGTCACAACACCCTGTGGGCTCAACCGCAATACGTGCGAGGTGGGGGCAGTAAAACTACGGACGCCGCCACCGTGGCACCTCACTGCAGTCCCGCTGCCTTGCAGGCATCGACGAAGGTCGCGCCCTGTTTATCCATCGCCGTTTTCACGATCTGATTGGCTTTCACAAGCGCGGCGCTGGGCGTGGCCCATTGCGCTTCGGGCAGTGCCTGGGACCAGGCAACCACAGCGTCCGGCAGCACAGGTCGGTCCCGGCGATGAACCCATTCGGCCAGCAGATAAGGCGCCTTCCAGAATGTCAGTACGCGCCAGAGGTACCAGCGACGAAGCGGCCAGTAGGAGCGCGTGCTGTATCCGTACTTCTCCCGTTGCTCCGGGGTCAGATCGTCGCCGCCATCGTCCAGCGAACCCATCGCGCGAGCATCCTCACGCTCGATCTCGAACGTGTGCATCCCCTCGTAGGTCTTCAGGCGATCCGCGCTCGGCGTGAGGCCCAGTGCCTTGAACCACGGGTTTGGCGCATTGAACTGCTGATGGTCTTCCATGTAGTTGCGTATCGCCGTCCACATGCCCAGGGAGTGCGAATCACTCGCCTGAGACAACAGGATGAACTGCACTCTGTCCTGTTCTTCATCCTCCAGCCCCATGCCGAAGGTGTACTGGCGGATCGCGCCATAACCGGTCACGCCCTGGGAATTGGAGACCCAGGCGACCACGCTTTCCCATGGCACGATCAGGACGCGGTGGGTCTTGCGGTCGATGTAACAGACTTCGCGGCGCTGGCGGTTGAAGCGCACCGGGTAGGGCTTGTCACGCTTGAATGCATCACCGAGCAGGCCGTAGGCGTAAGCCCCCAAGGGAAGCAGGCCGCCAAGCGACCCCAGCGCAAAGACCTGGATGAACGATTTCAACTCCCCCCAGGGATCCGGCCAGTTCTGCGGATAAGCGAGCACGCAATACAGAACGATGAGGGCCGGTACGCCAACGACGACGAACAGGAAGACCGAGATGGACCCGGCCAGAATCTTGCCCCCTTCAACCGTTCCCCAGTTGTTTCCGCCCATCTCCAGGAACACATCGTTCACGTCCGAGAAGTTTCGACGGGATGCCTGGACCTGGCCGGTGTGAACCGGCAACGGGGACAGGAACAGGGTTTCGCTCAGACCTTGGACCCGGATTTCACCCGCTGAAGGACGTTGACTGCGGATGTCGAGACCCTGCTCGGCCGCAACCCCCTTGTTGCTTTTCTTGAAGAGACGCTTGAACACGCGCTGTTGCCGGATGGACAACGTTGCATGATTTCACACGGGATATCGACTGTCACCGGGCGGGAAAACAACCCGGCGTATAGTGAGGCCATCCTCACCGCAAGGATCAATGCTATGCAGAAGGGCTCGGATCTACTGGTCAAGGCGCTGGAAAACGAAGGCGTAGACCGCATCTTTGGCGTGCCGGGCGAGGAGAACCTGGACTTCCTGGAGTCGCTGCGGAACTCGCGCATCCAGCTGGTCCTCACCCGTCACGAGCAGGCGGCCGCGTTCATGGCCGCCACCCACGGCCGGCTCACCGGGCGGCCCGGCGTGTGCCTGGCCACGCTCGGCCCCGGCGCACTGAACTTCTCGACCGGCGCGGCCTATGCCCACCTTGGTGCATGGCCGATGATTCTCATCACCGGCCAGAAGGCCGTGATGAGTGCCAAGCAGGCGCGCTTCCAGATCGTGGACATCGTGGCGTCGATGAAGCCGCTCACGAAAATGACGCGCCAGATCGTCAGCCCGGCCGCGATTCCCGCCACGGTGCGGGATGCATTCCGCGTGGCGATGGAAGAACGCCCCGGCCCGGTACACCTGGAGCTCCCGGAGGATGTCGCCGGTGAGGAAGTGGACGATGTGCCCGTCATTCCGGTGCATCCCCTGGAACGTCCGATCGCGCCAGCTGCCGCGCTGGATCGGGCGGAAGCCGCCATCCTGGCCGCCAAGCGACCGCTGGTGATGATCGGCGCGGCCGCAAGCCGACCGTGGCTCACCGAGGCGCTGTCCGCGTTCGTGGCGCGCACGCGGCTGCCGTTCTTCAACACGCAGATGGGCAAGGGTGCGGTGACCGGCGGCTCCAACCTCTACATGGGCACGGCCGCACTGTCCGAGGGCGACTATGTACATGAGGCCGTCGCCCGCGCGGACCTGATCATCGCCATCGGCCATGACACCGTTGAAAAGCCCCCCTTCCTGATGAAGAGCGGCGGTGGCCCCAAGGTCATCCATATCAGCTTCCAGTCGGCCACGGTCGAGCAGGTCTACCACCCCGATATCGAGGTGCTGGGCGACATCGGCCCCTCGGTGGATGCCCTGGCCGGGCGCCTGGAAGGGCGCCTGACGGCCGATGACGGCATGATCGAGCTGCGGCAGAACATCCTGGCCCGGCTCAACGACCGCGCGGAGGAGGACCGTTTCCCGGTCACGCCGCAGCGCTTGGTGCATGACGTGCGCCAGTCCATGCCGGACGACGGCATCGTCTGCCTCGACAATGGCATGTACAAGATCTGGTTCGCGCGGAACTACCGCACGCATGTCGCCAACACGCTGCTGGTCGACAACGCGCTGGCCACGATGGGGGCCGGCCTGCCGTCCGCCATGATGGCCGCGATGCTGTACCCGCAGCGGCGCGTCATGGCCGTGTGCGGCGATGGCGGTTTCATGATGAACTCGCAGGAGATGGAAACCGCCGTCCGGCTCGGGCTCAACCTGGTCGTGGTCATCCTCAACGACAGTGCCTACGGCATGATCCGCTGGAAGCAGGCGGTGGATGGCTTCGAGGATTTCGGAATGCGCTTTGGCAATCCCGATTTCGTGAAGTATGCCGAGGCCTACGGCGCGAAGGGCAGCCGGGTGACGGCCGTCGACCAGCTGGTGCCGATGATCGAAGCCGCCTTCGCGGGCGGCGGCGTCCACGTGCTGGACGTGCCCATCGACTATTCCGAGAACACCCGCGTGCTGGTGGATGAACTGCGCAACCGCACCCCGAACGTAGGCTGCGCATGATCGCCTCCGATGCCACACCCTCAAGGAGTCCCGCATGTTGACCGTCGTACAGGCCTTCGACCGCGCCCCGATCGCAGAAATCGGCTTCGACACTGCCACCGCGCTGGAGCACAAGCTCAGCGCCGCCGAGCGGGTGTTCAAGGACCGCGACGGCTGGCTTGCGCCGCACGCGCGCATCGCGATCCTGCGCAGGCTTGCCGCCTTGATGGACGCCAGGCGCGACCACCTCGCCCTGCAGATTGCCCGCGAGGGCGGCAAGCCGCTGCCGGATGCCATCATCGAGACCACGCGCGCCATCGATGGCGTCCACAACGCCGCCGATGAGCTGCGCAACTTTGCCGGCCGCGAAATACCGATGGGGCTGTCGGCAGCGTCGGAGGGACGCTGGGCGTTCACCACCCGCGAGCCCATCGGCGTCGTGGCGGCGATCTCGGCGTTCAACCACCCGCTGAACCTCATCGTGCACCAGGTGGCACCGGCCATCGCGGTCGGTTGCCCGGTCATCATCAAGCCGGCCTCGGCAACGCCGCTGTCCTGCCTGGAATTCGTGGCGATGGTGCATGAGGCCGGGCTGCCCGAACCGTGGTGCCAGAGCTTCCTCCCGGAAGGCAACGACCTTGCCGAAGCGCTGGCCACCGACCGCCGTGTTGCCTTCCTGAGTTTCATCGGCTCGGCGCGGGTAGGGTGGTCGCTGCATGCCAAGCTGGCACACGGTGCACGTTCAGCGCTGGAGCACGGCGGCGTTGCGCCGGCCATCGTCGACCGCAGTGCCGATCTGGCCAAGGTCATCGAGCCGATCGTCAAGGGCGGCTACTACCATGCGGGCCAGGTGTGCGTCTCCACGCAGCGCATCTTTGTCCACGACGCTGTGGCCGATGACTTCACCCAGGCACTCATCGCCCGGGTCGAACGCCTGCGCACCGGCGATCCCACGCTGAAGGACACCGAGGTGGGCCCGCTGATCCAGCCACGCGAGGCGGACCGCGTCGCCGAATGGATCGCGGAGGCCGTGCGCGGCGGCGCGCAGCTCGCCGCGGGCGGCAAGCGACTTTCCGAGACCACACTGCAGCCCACCGTGCTGCTCGATCCGGCCAGTGACGCCCGGGTGACCACGCAGGAGATCTTCGGCCCGGTCGTGGCGGTCTATCGCTACACCGAACTCGACGAGGCGATCGCGCGCGCCAACTCCCTGCCTACCGCATTCCAGGCCAGTGTGTTCGCCCAGGATATCGACGTCGCCCTGCGCGCCGCCAACCGGCTGGATGCCTCGGCCGTGATGATCAACGACCCCACGGCGTTCCGCACCGACTGGATGCCCTTCGCCGGCCGCCGCGAGTCGGGTTACGGCACGGGGGGCATTCCGTACACGATGCGGGACATGTCGCAGGAGAAGATGATCCTGATGCGCAGGAGCTGAGTGAGGCGTGCTGGGCGAGGACGTGCCTTCACGCGGTCGGCAACGACACATGCCCGACTGCATACACCTGCGCCGCCGCGTCCTCCAGGACAGGAGCCTGCTTCCATAGCTGGAGGCGCAGCTGAGTCCACCCAGCGGGATCGAACCCATTCACCACCGCCAGCGCACCGCGTGCGATCGCATCGCGCGCCTCGGCAACGGCCTGGGCGCGCAGTGCCGCCAGATCAGCGTCGGCGCTGATCGGAGTGAGGGTGCGGCTGGCGTGGCGCGCCTGCGCCAGCCCCGGCGCCAGTTCGGCATGCCACGGCAACCAGGTCTGCACCGTCGGCCGCCCCAGGTCGCGGCACAGCGTGGCAAACGCCGCGCTGGCCAGAAAGTCGATTTGAGCCTGCGGTGTTGCCCACAGATAGAACGGCGCGTACAGATTGGCGCTGCCGTGCACACCCGCCTGCCGGCGCGCACTGAGCCAGGCCTTCATGCGCAGTTGCGGGTAACCGTCGAACAGCGGCCCCTTGTCGGCGATGCGACGGTCGATCTGCGCCATGTCATGGGCGTCGTCCAGAACGACGCTGTATTGCATGGCGATCATGGTGCTGTCCCGCTGTCATCGGCCGCCGAAATGCCTCCACCGAACGACCAGTCCTCCCAGCCCGATTCGGCGATCACCACCATCACATCCTGGGCGGGAATGCCCGGCGCCTGCTCCAGCTCATCGACCAGTCGCCGGAAGAACGCCGCTTTGGTCGCGGCGCTGCGCGGCTTGCCGGTGGTGATATGGAACAGCACGTACTGGTCCGAGCGCGGGCCGCCACGGTAATGGCGGTCGAACACCAGTTCGCCCGGGGCATGCTGGTGCACAGCCACGAAACGGTCGTGTGGCGGTACCTGGAAGCTTTCGACCAGTGCGCGGTCCAGGGCGTTGGTGAGCGCCCCGAGGTAGGCCGACGAACGGCCGGCCAGGAGCGAGATGCGGGTAAAGGGCACGGAAAGCTCCGAAGCGGGGCGGGGAGGTGTACTCTCGCCTGCCTGGGGCATCCTGAAAATCGGATTATTCGGGATCGACAATCCCTCAATACGGGACAATTATATGCGTCTGACCAATCTCGACATGGATGCGCTGCGCAGTTTCGTGACCGGCCTTGATGCCGGTTCGTACGCCCGCGCCGCCGACCGTCTGGGCCGCTCCACCTCGGCGGTGAGCGCACAGTTGAAGAAACTTGAAGAGCAGGCCGGGGTGCCGCTGCTGCGTCGCTCCGGCCGCGGGCTGGGCCTGACCGGGGAGGGCGAGGTGCTGCTGTCCTACGCGCGGCGCTTGCTCGGCCTCAACGATGAGGCAGTCGCGGCGCTGCGCCGCGAGCCGCTTCAGGGCTGGGTGCGGCTGGGCATCCAGGAGGACTTCGGGCAAAGCGTGCTGCCGCAGGTGCTGGGGCAGTTCGCACAGGCCCATCCGCAGGTGCGCATCGAGGGCCGCATCGCACGCAATGCCGAGCTGCTTGACAAGGTGGCCAGCGGCCAGCTCGACCTGGCACTGGCGTGGGACGAGGGCCATGCCGCGGCGGCGCGGATCGCGGCGATACCGCTGTGCTGGCTGAGCGCGGCCGACGGCGGTCCACGCTGGCACCGCAACAGCGGCGAGCCGTTGCCGCTGATCGCACTGGAGGCACCGTGCCTGATGCGCACCCTGGCCTGCGAGGCGCTGGACCGGCACGGCATCGCCTGGCGGCTGGCCTTCACCAGCCCCAGCCTGGGTGGCTTGTGGGCAGCCACCGCCGCCGGGCTCGGCGTCGCGCTGCGCACGCCGATCGGACTGCCGAGCACGCTGCGTGCACTACCCCCCGGTGCGCATGGGCTGCCCCCGCTGCCGTCGCTGGGCTTGGCACTGCACCGCGCGCCGCAGCAGAACAGCGCGCCGGCCGCGCACCTGGCCGAGATCATCGAGCAGGCGTTGCATGCGACGCTGCCTGGCGGTTGGCTGTTGCGGTGAGCAGCTCTCTGCTGGATCGGGGCATCAGCCGGACCGCGGGGCTGATCCGTGCCCGCGCCCTGCAGCCGAGCATCAGCGGGCGTTGTTGGCCACGCCCTGGTCATGCAGGCTGCGCAGCTTCTTCTTGTTGATCTTGCCGACGCTGGTGCGTTCTATCGCCTCCACGAAGCTGACCCGGTCCGGGATCGCGTAGCGGGAGATATCACCTGAGCGGCTGCGGGCTGCGACCAGCTCGATGATCTCGGCTTCGGTCACCGCGCTGTTGGCATGGGTGACCACCAACGGCAGCGGTCGCTCGCCCCATTTCGCATCGCTGACGCCGATCACGGCGACCTCGCTGACCGCCGGATGCATCGCAATGATGTCTTCCAGCGCGAGCGAGGAAATCCACTCGCCGCCTGTCTTGATCACATCCTTGATGCGGTCGGTGACGCGCAGGTAGCCGCCGGCGTCGATGTTGCCGATGTCTCCGGTATGCAGATAGCCGCCCGCCCATAGCGCCGCCGACGCATCCGGGTCGTGCAGATAGCCTTCGGTGAGCCAGGGCGCGCGCACCACCACCTCGCCGGTGGCGATGCCATCGTGGGCCACGTCGTTCATGGTGTCGTCCACGATCCGCAGGTCCACCAGCGGCACCGGGATGCCAGCCTTGGTCCGCAACGACAGCGCCTCATCCGAACCCGCCACGGCCTCGGCATCGATCTGGGCGAGGGTGAGCAGGGGGCAGGTCTCGGACATGCCGTAGCCGCCGAAAATGTCGATGCCGCGGGCCAGAGCCCGTTGCGCCAGTGCGCGGGGCAAGGCAGCGCCGCCGATGACCACTTTCCAGCCGCCCAGATCGGTCTGTGCAGCGACGGGATGGTCGAGCAGCATATGCAGGATGGTCGGCACGCAGTGCGAGAAGGTCACCTTCTCGCGCGCGATCAGCTCCAGCAGGCGGCCCGGCAGATAGCGGCCGGGATAGACCTGTTTGAGGCCCATCAGCGTGGCCACGTAGGGCAGGCCCCAGGCATGGACGTGGAACATCGGCGTGATCGGCATGTAGACATCGTCGCGATGCAGGCGCCCCTGGCTGGCTGCACTGCCCAGTGCCGCCATCCCCGCCAGTGAGTGCAGCACCAGTTGCCGATGACTGAAGTAGACCCCTTTGGGCAGGCCGGTGGTGCCGGTCGTGTAGAACGTGGTGGCGCGGGTGTTCTCGTCGAAGTCCGGGAAGCAGGTGATGGGCGTGGCCTCACGCAGGCCGGCTTCGTACTCGGCTGCGAAACCGGTCGGCAGCGGGCCACCGGCATCATCCAGCAGGATCCGGGTGCGCAGATCCGGCAGCTGTTCATCGATGCCTTCGAGCACCGGCAGGAACTCGCGATTGGCCAGCAGCACCCGCGCGCCACTGTGATTGAGCGTGTAGGCGATCTGCTCGGGAGCAAGGCGGACGTTCACCATCATCAGCACCGCACCGATCATCGGCACCGCGAAGTAACTCTCCAGGTAACGGTTGCTGTCCCAGTCCATCACCGCCACGGTATCGCCGTGCTTCACCCCGAGCGACGTCAGCAGGCCGGCCAACTGGCCGATGCGCGCCTGCAAGGTGCGGTAGTCGAAGCGGACCCAATCGCCGCACACGATCTCCTGCTCCGGACGCACCGCCAGTGGTGTATGCAACAGCTGCTTGATCAGCAGCGGATACGCATGGGGCCCGGGTAGGGACGAGGACGCGGCGGTGGACAGCGACATGGGGTTTTCCTGGGAAACAGCGCGTCAGCGGCCGGGACTGGCCTGGGGCGCGGGAATGGACAGGGTGTCGCGCAGCAGCGGGGCGTCCGCACGGGGTGTCGGCTGGATGAGCGCATCCCGTGGCAGAGCGCGGGCGGGATCCTCAAGGTGATCCCACACCTGGTCCAGGGCGGCGAACATGTAGGGCAGCAACGGCACGTAACGCTTCCGGTAGTCCGGGAAGCCCAGCAGCGAGTCGAAGTGCTGGGCGTTGTCCACCCGCCAGTACGCAATCTGCGCTCCGGCACTGCGTGCGAGCGCCACGTAACGATCACTGGTCATCCCGATCGGCACCAGGCCGTCGTCGATGCCATGGATGACCACGATCGGCAGGCCGCGGCGCGGGGCCTTGACCGCCGCCTCGGCGATGCCGGCGCGTACCCGCCGCGCATCGGCGCTGTCGGCACTGCCAAGCGCGCGCAGGCAAGTCAGGCCTTGCAGCGGATCCTCTGCCGACTGAGCCGCGTCGCCGTCCACCAGCACCACGCCGCTGCCCGGCGGGATGCCACTGCCTTCGCTCCACCAGGTGGAACGACCCTCTGCAGCCGCCGGACCGGGGCTACCGTCAGCAGCGGCGGCCGCAAAGCGGTACGCACAGGGATGTTCGCCCGGGCCGTAGCGCCCATAGGCCGATGCGTAGGTCACCGCGATCGCGCGCCACAGATCGAACCCGGTCGGAAACGCGCCGGCGCGGAGGGCGCCGTCGCTCAGCCCTGCGTCGGCAAGCTGCTGGCGTGCAGACTGTGCCTGTGCCGCGGTGTCATCACCCTGCACCCATCCACCGGACTTCAGCAGGGCGCAGCGCTGCGCGCCTGCCGGTGCTGCCTGTGATTGCAGGGGGGGGTGTGGCAGATCATCGAGTGCCAGCAACGCACAGGGCATCAGCAGCGCCGACCGGGTAACGAAATCGTACAGCGGTGGCGCGCCTGCAACCGACACGTTGGGCTCGCCCGCCACCATCGCATCGAACCCGGCGCCCTCGATCTCCGCCGCACGCAGCACGGCACCACCGCCGTTGGATACGCCGACCCCCAGCGTGCGCGTCGTCGCCGCGGTAAAGGGAGCGGAGCGGGGGTAGGCGCGGTCCAGCGCCTGCAGCCCGAACTGCACTGCCTGCAGCAGATGCCGGCCCCAGTCCGCCTCGGGGTTGTCGCCCGAATGCGCGTGCTTGAACGCGACGCCGTGCGCGGCCGCCGTGGCCGCGGGAACGAAAGCCAATGCGCCCTCGCCAGCAGGCGTGCCGTCGGCCTGGACGCCGATGCGGGCGTCCAGGTCGTAGTAATCGCTGCCGGCGCCCTTGTCGGTGTAGGCGACGGCGCACCCATGGGCCAGGCCCCAGCTGCCGGCAACCGCAATCGCGCCGTAGATGCCACGCGAGCCGGAGGAGGCGGCGACGACCAGGCAGCGTCTGGAGGCATCGAAGCTGTCGGGCACCTGCACCAGCACACGATGGGGATGGCGGGCGCCGGGGGCGCGCGCGTAGGCCGAGAACTCGCGACCCGGGGCCGGCTGCAGGCTGCCGTAGACATCGCCGAAGCCACCGCCCGGGGTCAGGTCGGCGATGCCACGCCAACTGCTCCAGATCGCGCGGCGCCGTGCTTCCCCGGCCGTCGGTCGCGCCGGGCTGGCGAACGCCGGTGCGGTCGCCGAGCGCAGTGCATCGATTCCCAAACCTGCCGTCAGCAGGTCATCGTCGCCGCGATGCGTGGTTTCCCGCCACTGTTCGAACACCGGGGCGGCACCATCCGCACGGGGTTGGGCGGCATGGGCAACGGCGAGGCACCCCGACAACAGCGGCAGCGCGGCGCACAGCAGTACAACGGGGCGACGGATGTTCATGGCGCCACACTAGCAAGCCGGTCGGGACGCGCCAGCGTACCTAGGTACCCGTGCCCGATCGCGGACGATTTGCTAACCTCGGCTGGACATGCCGACCCTGCTCATCGCCGATGACCACCCCTTGTTCCGCGCCGCGCTGCATCGCGCAGCCGAGGAGGCGGTGGTCGATCTGCAGATCAGCGAGGCCGATTCACTGCACAGCGTGCTGGAAGCGATCGAGCACCAGCAGATCGACCTGATGCTGCTGGACCTGCATATGCCGGGCAACCACGGGCTTGCCGGGCTGGCGACCATACGGGCATTGCAGCCTGGACTGGCGATCATCATCGTATCGGCCAACGAAGAGCCACACGTCATCCGCCGCGCGATCGACCTGGGTGCGGCAGGCTACCTGCCGAAGAGTTCGGGGCTGACCGATCTGCAGTCTGCGCTGCAGTCCGTGCTGGAAGGTGAGCGCTGGATCCCGGCGATGCTGCGCGAGCCGGTGGCGCGGGTGGCGCCCTTCAGCAAGGACGCCGATCTTGCCGCGCGCCTGGCCAGCCTGTCTCCACATCAATACAAGGTGCTCAGCCTGGTGGCCGAAGGACTGCTCAACAAGCAGATCGCGGACCGGCTGGGCGTGCAGCTGCGCACCGTCAAGGCGCATATGACCCGCATCATGGGCCGCCTGGGGGTGCGCAATCGTGCGCAGGCCATCCGCGTGCTGCACGAAATGGGGTTGACCGATCCATCCCGACAGATCGAAGCGGCACAGGACGCCTGATCCGCGGCGTGGACATCGCTTGGCCAGCGCATTGCCGGGCCTCAGCGCGTTGCCGTGCCCGGCACGGCCAGCAGGTGATTGATGGCCCAGCGCAGCGCCAAGGGCTTGAACGGTTTGTTCAGCAGCGATAGACCCACCTCGCGCACCGCGTCGCGCGTGTCACCGCCGGTATCGGCGCTGAGAATCACGGTCGGCCGCGGGCCATGGACGGCAACCAGCCGTTTCCAGAGCGCGACGCCGGTATCGCCATCGTCGAGGTGGTAGTCGAACAACCACAACGCGGCCTCGTGCGCCGACACCTCCAGCGCGCTCGGGTCGCACACTGCAATGACGTCGCAGCCCCAGGAGAGCAGCATCTGCCGCATGGCCTCCAGCGCGTCCGGATCGTTATCGACCACCAGCACCCGGAGGCCCTTGATGGCGCTGCTGCCGCTGGCGGCGGGCTCCGTTCGTGGTACCGCGGGAGGCACTGCCCGCGCCACGGTGATGGAGAACGCGGAGCCGCGCTCGAGCACGCTGTGCAGGTGCAGCGGCGCATGCAGCAGGGCGGCGATCCGGTGCGCAATGGTGAGGCCAAGACCCAGACCCTGGCCGATGCTGCGATCGCCGCGATGGAACTCCTCGAACACCACCGCCTGCTGCGTCGGCGCGATGCCGGGTCCACTGTCATGCACCCCGATCAACAGCCCGTGGCCCTGGCGACGCACCCCCAGCAGGACACCACCGACGCGGGTGTAGCGGATGGCATTGGCCAGGAAGTTCTGCAACACGCGGCGCAGCAGCAAGGGGTCGCTGTGCACCCAGGCGCGGGTGCGCACATAACGGAACTGCAGGCCGTGCGCGGCGGCCAGCACGGCGAACTCCTGCGCCAGCGGATCCAGCACGGTGGACAGCGCGAACGGGCGCGGATCGGCGACCAGCCCGCCGGCTTCCAACCGTGAAATATCCAGCAGGCCCGACAGCAGGTCGTCGGTCGAGTCCAGGGCGCCACGGATCTGGCGCAGGAAGCTGTCCAGGAACTCGGAGTCGATGTGCTGCGACATCGCATCGGTCAGCAACTGCGCCGCGTGCAGGGGCTGGATCAGATCGTGGCCGACCGCCGTCAGGAAGCGGGTTTTGGCCACGTTCGCGCGCTCGGCTTCGTGCACGGCCAACTCCAGCCGGGCCGTGCGGTCCTGCACGCGGCGTTCCAACGTTTCGTTGCTGCGCTTGAGTGCGTCCTCGGCCCGGCGGAAGGCGGTGACATCGGTGAATGTCGCCACGTAACCGCCCCCCGGCATCGGGTTGCCGCGGATCTCGACGATCGTGTCATCCGGGAAGATCCGTTCGGACAGATGCGGCGTGCCGCGCCGCATGTGCACCACGCGGCGCTGCAGTGCCTTGTCGGGCGTGTCGCCGGGGGCATCCCCGATCTTCAGTTGTCCCAACGCCCACGCGGTGAGGTTGATCACCGGCTGTCCCACCTGCAGCAGCTCCGGGGGGAACTTGAACAGTGCGGCGTAGCGGCTGTTCCAGGCGACCAGCTGCAGCTGCGCGTCGACCACGCTGATGCCCTGGCTCATGTTCTCCAGCGCCGCTTCCAGCAGGCGCTGGTTGAAGCGCAGCACCTGGGTGGCTTCGCCGACCGCGCGGGTGACCGCGTCCAGGGGCGCGGCGCCGCCATCGCGTGCGGCTTCCACCAGCAGCCGCGCCATGCCCGCACCCACCACGGCGGTCAGTTCACGTTCGATGGCGGTGACCCGGTCGTCATCCAGCATCTGCCCGGCGTGTCCGTCCATCAGCTGCCGTGCCCGTTCCTGGCCGAGGAAGCGACCGGCCGTCTTGCGCAACGACGCCGCTGCCACCGCGTCGCGCTGTCGCGGCAGCGAGGGGCGCACCGCACGCGACACCAGGACGACGGTCACCAGGTTGACCGCCAGGCTGGCGCCCATGCTGATGGCGATATGACCCGGTTGCGGACGCAACGAGAACATCGCCAGCCAGTGCAGCCCGCCCGGGCTGGCCGACGGCGGTGGGGTCGGGACCACCATCGGCAGCAACACCAGCCACAGCCAGACCAGCAATCCCAGCACGATGCCGGCGATGATCGCCGGGGAGGGTGTGCGCGGGCGGTACACCGCCAGCAGCACCGCCGGTGCCAGCTGCGAGAGCGCGGTGAACGACATCAGGCCGAAATCGCTGAGCGCCTCGGTGCCGCTCATCGCGCGGCTGTACAGCCACGCCATCAGGAACACGGCGAGGATGCCGGCGCGGCGGAAGGCCAGCACGCGGGGACGCAGGTCGGCACCGGCGTTGACGCCATGGACGCCTCCCAGCAGCCGTGATCCCACGCCATGGTTGCCGAGCATGATCGACAGGGTCAGCCCGGACAGGATCATCATGCCGGTGGCGGCGCTCAGACTGCCCAGGTAGGCGAGCAAGGCCAGCAGGTGGTGCCCGCGCGCCTGCGGCAGCGCCAGCACGTACAGGTCGGGCGACACCGAGGGCGGCAGCTGCGCGGCACCGGCCAGCGCCATCGGCACCGACGGCAGTCCGATCAGCAGCAGATACACCGGGAACAGCCAGCGCGCCGTCTTCAGGTCCGACGACTGGCGCAGCTCGACCACACCCACATGGAACTGATGGGGCAGGGTGAACGCCGCCATCGCACCGAGTGCCACCATGGTCAGGTAGTCCGGCACGACCGCTGGCGGCGGCAACTCAGCCATCTTCTCAAGCAGGGGCGTACCGGCCTGGTGCACCGACAGCCCGGCATACAGGCCGATCGCCAGCAGCGCCGCCAGTTTCAACAGCGATTCCAGGCCCAGCGCGACCACGATGCCGCGGTTGTGCTCGGTGGCCGACGCCTTGCGCGCACCGAACAGGGTGGTGAACGCCGCCATCGTCAGCGCGAACCAGAACGACATGTCCAGCTGCCACCCGACGGGCGCGAATTGATCGCCGAGCAAGGTGCCAAGCCCTTGGCTGACCGCTTTGAGCTGCAGCGCGATGTAGGGAATGATGCCGAACAACGCGACCAGGGTGATGGTGGCGCCCAGCCCTTGATCGGCACGCAGCCGCGCGACTACCAGATCGGCGATGGTCGCACTGTTGTGCTGCTTGGCCAGCCGCCCCAGCCGCGCCAGGAACGGCAGGCCGAATGCGAAGATCAGCGCCATGCCGATCAGCGTCGGCGGGATCGGGAAGCCCCATTGCACGCCCTGCGAGGCTGCCCCGTAATACGTCCATGCGGTGCAGTGCACGCCCAGCGACAGCGCGTAGATGGCGGGCCATGCCTTCGTGAGGCGGTGTCCCTGGCGTTCGCCCCACAGCGCGACGCCGAACAACAGCACGGTCCACGCGATGCAGGCGAACAGGACGATGGAGGGCGTCAACATCGCTCCAGTGTAGAGAGAACCGCAGCCGGCGTGCAGCACGCCCGCCATGCGCTGTGGGGCGGAGCGGGACTAGCCGGCGACGATCAACGACAGCTGCTCGGCGACCAGTGCCACCTCGCCGCCGGGGACCACTTCCACGGTCTTGCGCTGGGTCAGCAGCCACTGACCCGGCTGGCGCGCTTCCAACGACAGCAGCCGCGAGCGCACCCGCACCTCCGAGCCGCTGGGCACCGGCGCCAGGAAGCGCACCTTGTTCAACCCGTAGTTCAGTACATGGGCGATGCCGGGGAAGCCAACCAGGGCGGCCACGTCCTCTTCCACCGTGAGCGAGAGCAGGAGGAAGCCATGCGCGATGGTCTGCCCGCCCGGCAACCCGGCCGCTGCGCGGACCGGATCGACGTGGATCCAGTTGTGGTCACCGGTGGCGTCCGCGAACGCATCGATGCGCGGCTGCGCGATCCGCCTGACGGCGCCCAGCCGCTCGTTGGCCGCCCATTGCTGCAGGGCCTGCAGGGCGGCAGGCAGCGCTTCGCTCGATGCAGCGGTACTCATCGAACGCGCTCCAGCAGGGCCAGGATCGCGTCACGCGCCTCCGGCTCGGACAAGGTCGGCGCATGGCCCACCTCCGGCACTTCGACCAGACGGGCGTTCGTCGATGTCGCGGCCATCTGCCGTGCCACATCGGCAGGCAGGATGTCCGACAACGCGCCGCGCACCACCAGCACCGGCACGCGTGCCGTCAGCCCACGCACCGCGCGCCACAGCACCGGGCGCAGCAGCCACAGCACCCACGGCCGGGTCGTGCGGATCACCGCCGGATCGTAGTCCAGCACCAGCATCCCATCCTCGCGCTGGCGGAAGGTGCGTGAAGCCATCGCCCGCCAGTCCTCGACGGTGAAGCGGGGGAACGCGGCCTTGCCGATGGATTCCACGTAGGCCGTGGCCTGCGCAGGATCCATCGGCGGCACGGGCTTGCCGGCGTATATGCCGATCCGTGCCAGGGCCTCGCGCGGCACCTTGGGGCCGGCATCATTCAATATCGCCGCGGCGATAAGTCCGGGCGCACGGGAGGCGAGGGTGATGGTCACCAGCACGCCCAGCGAAGTACCGATGAACACGGCCTTGTCGATGTTCTGCGAGCGCAGCAGCGCCACCATGTCGTCGGCATACGCCCGCGGGTTGTAGCCGGACGGGTCCGGCGCGCGTTCTGAACCTGCGCGCCCGCGCAGGTCAACAGCGATCACGCGCCAACCGGTCTCGGTCAGTGAACCGGCCAGCGCATCGAAATCGGCCCCGTTGCGGGTCAGACCGGGGATGCACACCACCGTGCCCCGGTGCGCTTGCCCCGGCTGCGGCGCATGGTCGCGCGCGTGCAGACGCAGGCCATCGTCACTGTTCCAGTACAGATCATCGTAGGACGGCGTCATGCAGGTGTTTCCTAGAAATCGTAACGGGCACTGAGACTATATTGGCGCGGCGGACCATAGAACCCGATCAGCGTGCCGACCGCCGGGATGTTGTAGCCGGTGGTCCGATACGCCTTGTCGGCCAGGTTGGTGCCCTGCAGCGAGAACGTCCAGGCCTCATCGAGCTTCCAGATCACACCGGCGTTGACCAGCCCGTAGCCGTCCTGGCGGATCACCGGGCTGAGGTCGGTGGTCGGCCACACTTCACTCTGGTAGCTGTAGCTCACGCGTGCGGACAGAGTGCCGCCGCGGGCCAGCTCGGTGCGGTACTCCACGTTCAACGCGCCCGAGAAGTCCGGTGCGTTGGTGAACTTCATCTGGTCGGCGACGTTGACGCCGCGATCCAGGTACTCGTCGTACTTGGCATCCAGCCAGGCCAGGTTGCCCGAGATCAACCAGTGCTGGCTGGGCAGGTACTGGTACTCGATCTCCAGACCATTGATGGTGCCGGAGCCGGCATTGGTGAAGTCGCCGAAGAAGCCGTCATCCACGCCATCGCCATTGGTATCGATGCCGGTGAACACGGACAGCTGGATGTCCTTGTACTTGTTGTGGAAGGCCGAGAGGTTCAGGAACAGACGCTGGTCGAGGAAGGCCATCTTGCTGCCTATCTCCAAACTGTCGACGGTTTCGTCATCGAACGGTTCGGCCGAGCGCGGCACCGCCACGGCATTGGCGCGGATGTTGTAGCCGCCCGACTTGAATCCCCGCGTGGCAAGACCGTAGACCATGATGTCCGGCGTGACCTGATAGTCCAGCGAGACCTTCGGCGAGACGTTCTTGAAGTTGGTCTTCTTGTCGAAATCCGCCGTCACGGCGACCGGCCGGCTGAAGGTCGGATCGGAATAGAGGCGGTTCAGCACGATCGCGCGCTTGTCTTCGTCGGTGTAGCGGGCGCCTGCGTCAAGCTTGAGCCTGCTGGTCAGGTCGAAGGTCCAGTCCGCATACAGCGCGATGCTGTCGGTCAGCACCTTGCCCTGGTTGTCCGCGAACTGCGCGCTGAAGTAGTTGTTCTGGATCTGACCACCGGCTTCACCGCTGAACTGGTAGAGGCCCACGACGCCGCGCACACGGCCCCCCGCATCGTAGTTGAGCTGCACCTCGTTGCTGACCTGGTTGTCGTTGTAGGTACCGCCAACGTCGGCCAGCTTCACCGGCGTGCTGTCGAAGTCGATGTTCGCCTCGCTGTCCGATTCGCGCTTGGCCACCACGTACTTCAGCGCCACGTCCTCGCTGGGTCGCCAGTTCACCGTCGCCGAGGCGCCCTTCGTCTCCACGCTGTTGAGGTTGCGCATGCCCGAACGGATGTCGTAGCGGTCATCCATCGGCGGATACGCCCGCAGGAACGGGTTGGGTGCCAGCATCCTGGAACCCCGCATGCCCGACTGGTCATCGACCCAGTCCAGGGCGAACTGCACGTCAAGATCATCGCCTGCGTACGCGCCCAGGTTCAAGCGCGCGGCATTGATCTGTTTGTCGCTGACCGGCTGGCCGTTGAAGGTGTTCTCGCCGAAGCCGTCACGATTCATGCTGGCCACCGCTACGCGGGCACGCAGGCCACTGTCCGGCCCGCCCAGCGGACCGCCGATGGCCGCCTTGGCGTCCAGCTGGTTGTAGTTGCCCGCGGTAATCTGGGCGAACCCTTCGGTCTGGGTCGGCAGCCCGCGCGAGATGTACTTGATCGCGCCGCCGATGGTGTTCTTGCCATACAGCGTGCCCTGCGGGCCGCGCAGCACCTCGATGCGCGATACGTCGAACACATCCAGCAGCGCACCCTGCGGGCGCGCGATGTAGACGTCGTCCAGGTAGATGCCCACGCCCGGGTCAGCCCCCCAGGTCGGATCGGATTGGCCGACGCCGCGGATATACGCGGTGACCGTACTGCTGGCACCGCGTGCAGCGTAGATGGTCAGGTTGGGCAGCTGTCCATCCAGGTCGCTGATGTCCTGCACGTTCATCCTGTCCAGGGCTTCGGCGGTGAAGGCCGTGACGGCCACCGGGACTTCCTGCAGGGTTTCCTCGCGCTTGCGCGCGGTGACCGTGATGCTGTCCAGCGTGGTGGCCGATGCGGTCCTGCCCGCCGACGGCGCGGCCTGTGGTGCGTCCTGCGCCAGTACCGGCCCGGAGGCCAACAGCGTGCCGATCATCAGGCTCAAACAGTTCCGCTTCATTCGGTCCTCCCCCCAGGCATGTGCATTGCAGATGGCCCATTGCCACCCCTGGAGCCTAGGCTAGCGGTGCCGGGGTACACCGGCGAGTGGACCTAGGTCCAGTCGGCAGCGACCGCCAGATCGGGATACTGGGCGCATCCTCAGCGGGACGCGCCGAATGTCGTTATTGATCATACTTGCAGCACTGGGCTTCCTCATCCTGGCGGCCTACCGGGGTTACAGCGTGATCCTGATCGCGCCCATCGCCGCGCTCGGCGCCGTGCTGCTGACCGACCCCTCGCTGGTGGCACCGATGTTCACCGGCTTGTTCATGGACAGGATGGTCGGTTTCCTCAAGCTCTACTTCCCGGTGTTCCTGCTGGGCGCCGTGTTCGGCAAGCTCATTGAACTGTCCGGCTTTTCCCGCTCCATTGTCGGTGCGGCGATCCGGTTGTTCGGGCCGCAGCGGGCGATGCTGTCGATCGTGCTGGTCTCGGGCCTGCTCACCTATGGCGGCGTGTCGCTGTTCGTGGTGGTGTTCGCGGTCTATCCGTTCGCCGCCGAGATGTTCCGCCAGAGTGACATCCCGAAGCGCCTGATTCCGGCAACGCTGGGCGTGGGCGGCTTCAGCTTCACCATGGACGCGCTGCCCGGCACGCCGCAGATCCAGAACATCATCCCGACCACGTTCTTCGGCACCGATACCTGGGCGGCCCCGGTGCTGGGCACGCTCGGCAGCGTCTTCGTGCTTGCGGTGGGCATGACCTACCTGGAGTGGCGCCGCCGGGTCGCGCTGCGCAACGGCGAGGGATACGGCGATCCGGCCACCCTGGTGAACGAGCCGGCACCGTTCACCGGCACCCATCTGGCGCATGCGGGCATTGCCATCCTGCCGCTGGCGCTGGTGTTCGTCTCCAACAAGCTGTTCACCCTGGGCATGCCGCACTGGTATGGGGCCGAGCACAGCTTCGTGCCATCGGTACTGGGCAGTTCCGTACCGGTGGTGCAGGACGTGGCGAAGATCGGGGCGATCTGGGCCGTCGTCGGTGCGCTGCTGGTCGGCATCCTGTCGGTACTGGCGCTGGCCTGGCGACCGGTGGTGACGAAGTTCGCCGAGGGCACCAAGGCCGCGATCGGCGGTGCGGTGCTGGCCGCCATGAACACCGCGTCGGAATATGGTTTTGGTGCGGTGATCGCCGCGCTGCCGGGTTTCATGGTCGTGGCCAACGCGCTGGGCTTCATCAAGGATCCTCTGCTGCACGAGGCGGTCACGGTAACCGGCCTGGCCGGCGTCACCGGCTCAGCATCCGGCGGCATGAGCATCGCCCTGGCCGCGATGTCGGACACCTTCATTGCCAATGCGCAGGCCGCCGGCATCCCGATGGAGGTGTTGCATCGCGTCGCCGCGATGGCCTCGGGCGGCATGGACAGCCTGCCGCACAACGGTGCCGTCATCACCCTGCTGATGGTGACCGGGCTGACCCATCGCCAGGCCTACAAGGACATTTTTGCCGTGACCGTCATCAAGACCCTCGCGGTGTTCGTGGTGATCGGCATCTACTACGCCACCGGCTGGGTCTGACGGCGGCGTCGCAACACCCTACCCACAACTTACGCATGAGGATCTGGCGATGACATCTGGAATCGATTCGATCAAGGCGGCACTTCTGGTGGTGTGCATCTGGCTGGCAACGGCGGGCAGCGCCCTTGCTGCAGGCCCCGCTGGGCATTGGGATGTGGGCCTCTACGGCAATGTGTTCGGCAGCCGCGAGTACCAGGTGTGGGTGCCGGCCGGCTACCAGGAAAGCCAACCTTTGCCCCTGCTGCTGGTGCTGCACGGCTGCGTCAACGGGCCGAACCTGATGGGCGAGGCATCGGGCTTCAACGAGGTGGCCGATACGGAAGGTTTCATCGTGGTCTACCCACGACAGAACGTCACCGCCAACCCCGCACGCTGCTGGAACTGGCAGTTGCCGATCAACCAGGCGCGCGGCAGCGGCGAAGCGTCGATCCTGGCCGGGATCGTCGATGCGGTGAAGGCGGGCTACAGCATCGATCCGCGCCGGGTGTACGTCACCGGCATCTCCGCCGGTGGGGCGATGACCTCGATCATGCTGGCGTGCTACTCGGACGTGTTCGCCGCTGGCGCGGTGCATTCCGGCGGCATGTACAAGGGCGCCACCACGGTGTCCGGCAGCGCCTATGCGTTGTTGGCGGGCAGCATCTACTCCCCGGACAGCAACGGCCGGCTTGCCTGGCAGTGCGCCGGTTCACCGTCGCCGCGACCGATGCCGGTGCTGGTGTTCCATGGCAGCGCCGATGCCACGGTCAATCCGGTGAACGGACAGCAGGCCGTGCGCCAGTTCCTGCAGACCAATGACCTGGCCGACGATGGCGTTGACAACGATTCGGTGAAGTATCTGCCGACGAGCACGTTCCACGGCCAGGTGCCGGGCGGGCGCGCCTACACGGTGGACACGTACACCTATGGGGGCAGGACGCTGGCCCAGCATTACGTGGTGCAGGGGATGGGGCATGCCTGGAGCGGCAGCCAGTCCGGGTTGCCGTTCACCGATCCGAAGGGGCCGGACGCCACTCTGATTACCTGGCTGTTCCTGAGGGATCAGCAGCGCTGATGGCTGCAGGGGGAGAGCAGGCGGCCATTGCCGGGTTCCATCGTCTTGTTGCAGGGCCCCAGCACCTCTAAGATCGCGCTCTGCCACATCCTTCTCAAGCGCCTACGCATGCACGCGACGTCCATGAGTGTTCCCAGTAGTGCGTGGTTGCGCTGCCTCGTTCTGTCTGCCGCGCTTCTTGCCGTGGGCTGCGCGGGCGGAAAGAGCCCAACGAAGGATCTCGGGGCGGAGATCGATGAGGTCGCCGCAGCGCTGGTCGAACAGCCCTTGCTCCACTCAGCCTCGATCGGCGTCGTGTACCGGGGCAAGGCGTTCATCCGGCATCGCGGCGACATGGAAGCCGGGAAGCCGGGCGCGCCGACCGATGCGACCCTCTACGAAATCGGTTCGTTGAGCAAGACCCTGGCCGGCACGCTGATGGCCAATGCCGTGCGGGACGGGAGGGTGGGGCTGGACGACGACGTTCGGATGTATCTGCAGGGTGACTATCCGAATCTGCAGTACGAAGGCGACCCCATCCGCATCCGGCACTTGCTGTCGCACACCAGTGGCTTGCCAAACATGTTGCCGGAACGCGCGAACACGGTGCTCGCCGACTTTACGGATCACCGTACGCCCGACGCGCTCAATGCCGTCTATGCGCGCTACGACAAGGCGGACTTCCTCCGGGACCTGCACACGGTCGAGATTCCCCGGGTGCCGGGGAAGGATTATGGTTATTCCAGTGCCGGGACGGAGCTGACGGCACATGTCCTGGAAGTGGTTTACAAGAAGGATTACGAGTCGCTGTTGCGCGCATACCTCGGCGACGCTGCGGCGATGACGGGCCTCAGGATCAGGCTGAGCGATGAGGAGGCGCCCCGTCTTGCGGTCGGCTATCACAGCGACAACACAGCACCGACCACGCCGATGCCACAGTTGCCGTGGGGGGCATCCGGGAACGCAAAGGCGACGCTTCCCGACATGGTGAAATACCTGAAGTTCCAGCTGGCCGACGGGCCCGTGGCAAAGGAATCGCATCGTACCCTGGTCACCTTTGATGCCGAGTCCAGCATCGGCTACTTCTGGAACATCGTCCGTGGCGACCCCCTGAAGGGCACTTACTATGCGCACCATGGTGGCGTGCCGCGCTCGCAGTGCTATGTCTACATCCTGCCGAAGTACGACCTCGGCATCTTCGTGATCACCAACCAGAGCGGCGACCAGACTGCGCGCGCCATGGAAACAGCGATCGATACGTTGGTGGAGAGGATCGCGGCGCGGGAGAACCGCGCCGTCAAGGGTGAAGTAATTCCGGATGCCTGACACCTGTCACTTGTGATAGGTCGGTGCAAAGCGAGAATGGAGCCATTCCCGCGCGGCGTTGCATCGCCGGCACCCACCCCCATCAAGGACTCCCCGTGATCATGCTGCAGCACCTCCTCTCGAACACCCCTGTGTGGGTCTGGGCGCTTCTGGTCTTCCTGGTCAGCCGCGGCATCGCTGCCATGAAACCCGGTGAAACCTCGCTCACGAAACTGGCCATCGTGCCGGCTCTCTTCACTGCCTGGGGAGCCTGGTCGCTCGGCCACCGTTTCGGCGGTTCCTGGGACGCGTGGGCCGAGTGGCTGGTGGGCATCGGGGCGGGCATGGCCCTTGGGTGGATGCTGCTGCGACGCGCAACGCTCACCATGAACGCTTCAACGGGGAAGCTGTGGCGCAGTCCGGACTACAGCCTGCTGCCGCTGCTGCTGGTCACGTTCGCGGTGAAGTACGGTTTCGAGGTTGCGCTCTCCGCGTCTCCTTCACTGAGCGCCGATGGCAGTTTCCGCGCGGCCTACCTGCTGTTGTCGGGCGGTTTCACCGGCATCTTCATTGGCAAGTACGTGCGATACCTGCGCGCCGCGCGGCGTGTCATGCCAAGCGGAAAGCTGGAAGCGGCGGGCTGAGCCTGTGAAGCCCTGGCCGACGTGGAACCGGGGCACCCGTGGGGTCAGGGCAGGGCGCGTCGATCCATTCACACGCAGCGGCCTATATTCGCCGCTGTGACGCCGCGCTGCGGCCGAAGTGGAGGCTGTCCTATGAAAACCCGACGCTTGCTTGGCATTACGTTGATGGCGGCAGTGGCGATGGCCACAGCTCCCGCTTGGGCCGACCCGCCGCACCACGCACGGGGCAATGGCCCCCCCCCTCACGCCGGCGGCCCCCACAACCGCGATGCCCCACCGCCGGGATGGCAGAAAAAGGCATGGCGACGCGGGGAGAGGCTGCCTTGGGCTGAGGTCGACCGCCGCTACTGGGTGGATGACTACGCGCACTATCGTCTGCGGGACCCTGGTCGCGGTCATCGCTGGGTTCGACAGTCGGATACCGAGTACCTGCTGGTGGAGATCGCAACAGGCGTGATCATCGACGCACTGCACCGATAGGAACACGCCCCCCGGCCGGCCGCCACGGCGGGTCGTGGCGTCGCACGGTCAGACTGCCCCAGCCCTCGCCTCGATGAGGTCGGGCTGGGGTTTAGCGCGAAGGGGAAGAGGTCGCTGTTGACCTGAATCGCGGTTGAGGTAATAGGCTGCTCAGCCCAGCTACCTCAGGATGGTTCTCCCATGTCGTTGCCGACGTCGATCTGGCTGTTCCAATCCGTCTACGCGACGGGCTTGACTGTCTGGCTGGCCATCGCCGTCATCGACAACATCAGAGCATTCCGCGAACTGGCCGGTGCGGTGGGCCTCACCCTGTCCATGGCACTCCTGCGGCAGGCACCGCCGGTAGAGACGGCGCTTGCGACGCGTGCGGTGACGTCCAGTGTCCTGAGCAGAATCGCAGCCCTTGCGCTGCTGGCCCTGAAGCTCCTGGCGCTTTCAGCGATGGTGATGGGATGCTGTCTGCTTCTGTTTGCGAGTGGCATCGATCAGGCCCGTCCGTGGTTGAACCTGGCGCTGAGTTTCTTCACCCTCCTGCTGCTGGCCATGCACCTCGGCGGACTCTGGTTTGCGTACTGGATCCGTCAGGACGACCTGCAGCGCGGGCACCTGATGCTGCTCGTCTGGATTCTGGGCGCATTCTTCCTGTTCAACGGGTCATGGGCGTGAGCGCTAGGCATCCCGTTTGAGCCACGCGACCAGCGCCGAGAATGCCGGCAAGGGTTGCCGACGGTTCGGATAGTAGAGGTGATAGCCGGGGAAGGGCACACACCACTTGTCCAGGACGGCCACCAGCCGCCCCTCGGCAATGTGATCGGCCACCATCGGCTCGGGCGCATACGCCAGGCCCAGCCCGTCGAGTGCGGCATTGATGACGTGCACCATGCTGTTGAACACCAGCGGCCCGTCCCCACGCACGGTGAACTCCTTGCCCTTTTCCTCGAACTCCCAGGCATAGATGGCGCCGTTCGGGCGGTGCCGGATGTTCACGCAACGGTGGCGCGTGATGTCGGCAGGTTTCCTGGGCTTGGGATGCGTCTCGAAGTAATCGGGAGACCCCACCACGACCAGCCGCCAATCCGGACCCACCCGGACCGCGATCATGTCCTTGCTCAGCGCCTCGCCCAGCCGGATGCCGGCGTCGAAGCGCTGTTCCACCACATTGGTGAAGCCGTAGTCGACATAGAACTCGAGCGTGATGTCCGGATACTCGGCGAGGAACCCGGCCAGGCGGGGACGGATGATGGTCTCCATGGAGTCGTCCGTGCAGGAGATCCGCAGCGTCCCGGCCGGGCGGTCGCGCAGGTCGCCGAGTGCCTCGACGCTGGCGCCGATGGCCTCGAAGTGCGGGGCGATGGAGCGCATCAGGCGCTCACCCGCCTCGGTCGGGGAGACGTTGCGGGTGGTCCGGGCCAGCAGCCGGATGCCCAGGCGCTCTTCCAGCAGCCGCATCGAATGGCTCAACGCAGACGGGGTGACGCCCAGGTGAGCCGCCGCCTTGGTGAAACTCTGCTCCTGCGCCACCACCAGGAAGGCTTGCAGGTCGTTGGTCTTCACTGCGCTCATGGGCCAATTGTGAGCTCAACTCAGTAATGCATCAACTTTCAGCCGGCTTATCGCGGTAACGGCCCTGGCCTATCTTGGCGTCCTCACTCCTCCAGAGGCGGTCCGCATGAAACCCACCACGCTGCTGCTGGCGCTGCTCGCCAGTCACCTCGTTCCACATTCCGCGTGGGCTTCTGACGCGCCAGCGGCCACCAGGACCACGGGGGCGGACAATTTCTACAGGAGCGACCGGGTGACCGGCGAGCGCGTCCGGTTCAAGAACCAGTACCAGATGGAGGTAGTGGGCACGCTGTACCGGCCCGAGGGTCTGGGACGCGACGGCCGCGCGCCGGCCGTGGTGGTCGGTCATCCGATGGGCGCGGTGAAGGAACAGAGCTCGCAGCTGTACGCACAGAAGCTGGCCGAACAGGGCTTCGTGACGCTCGCGATCGATCTGTCCTTCTGGGGTGAAAGCGCGGGTACGCCGCGTCACCTGGTATCGCCGGAAATCTATTCGGACGACATCAGTGCGGCCGTGGACTTCCTGAGCACGCAGTCGTTCGTGGACCCGGAACGGGTGGGCGGCCTGGGCATCTGTGGCAGCGGCAGCTTCGTGATCAGCGCGGCCAAGATCGACCCGCGGATCAAGGCCATCGCGACGGTCAGCATGTATGACATGGGCGCCGCCGTGCGCCAGGGGCTGAACAAGGCACAGTCGCTGGAGCAGCGGAACGAGATGATCCAGGCGGCCGCGCAGCAGCGTCTGGTGGAGTTCAAGGGCGGGCAGCGCGTGTATGTACCCGGGACCGTGAACACGCTCGAGCCCGATACCCCGGACGTGCAGCGCGAATTCTTCGACTTCTACCGCACGCCGCGCGGCGCTTACGCGGCCGCCGGCGAGCGCCCTGAACTGACCACGCAGCCGCTGCTCAGCAGCCTGGTCAAGTTCATCAACTTCCATCCGTTCAACGACATCGAGACCCTTTCGCCACGGCCGATGCTCTTCATCTCCGGCGACACCGCGCACTCCCGTGAGTTCAGCGAAGACGCGTACCGGCGGGCCGGCCAACCGAAGGAGCTCTACTGGGTGAAGGGTGCCGGGCACGTGGACCTGTATGACCGCACCGACCTGATTCCGTTCGCCAAGCTGACCACGTTCTTCCAGCAGAGCCTGGCCCGGAAATGAGTCGTCCCGACACCACCGTGGACAAGGGCAACTGGGGCGGCGTGCTCGCGATGACGCTGTGCGTCTTCGCGTTGATCGCATCCGAATTCATGCCGGTGAGCCTGCTTACACCCTTGGCCGCCGACCTTGGCGTGACCGAGGGCCTTGCCGGCTATGGGATTGCCATCTCGGGCGCCTTCGCGGTGCTGACCAGCCTGTCGATCTCCCGGCTGGCCGGTGCCATCGACCGTAGAACCCTGCTTCTTACGCTGACTGCGTTGATGGCGGTGTCGGGTCTGGTCGTGGCGCTGGCCCCCAACTATCCGGTCTACATGATCGGCCGTGCGCTGATCGGCGTGGTGATCGGTGGGTTCTGGTCACTGTCCGCAGCGACCGCCATGCGGCTGGTGCCCGCAGCGCAGGTGCCCCGCGCATTGGCCATCTTCAACGGCGGCAACGCGCTGGCAACGGTGATCGCCGCGCCGCTGGGCAGCTACCTGGGCGGTGTGATCGGGTGGCGCGGGGCATTCCTGTGCCTGCTGCCGGTGGCGGCTGTCGCGCTGGCGTGGCAGTGGGCCTGCCTGCCGTCCATGGCAGCGGAGCGCAGGCAGCCACAACGCGGCGTGCTCGTGCTGCTCCGGCGGCGGGTGGTGGCGCTGGGCATGACCGCGTGCGGCGCCTTTTTCATGGGCCAGTTTGCCTTGTTCACCTATGTGCGACCTTTCCTGGAACGGGTCACCAACGCGGGTGATGCCACTGTCCCGCTGGTGCTGCTGGCCATCGGTGTAAGCGGCCTGGTCGGGACACTCGCCATCGGGGCGTTCCTCAGGCGCGGGCTTTACCGCACGCTGGTGACGGTTCCTGCCCTGATGGCGGTGATTGCCGCGGCACTGGTTCCACTGGGTCCGCAGCTGTGGCCAACGGCCGCACTGCTTTCAGCATGGGGCCTGCTGGCCACTGCGGCACCGGTGGGGTGGTGGAGCTGGCTGGCGCGCACCTTCAGCAACGACGACGCCGAAGCGGGTGGGGGGCTGATGGTGGCGGTGGTGCAGTGCTCGATCGCGCTGGGTTCCACCCTCGGCGGCCTGCTGTTGGACAGCGTCGGCTTCGCCGGCACATTCCTGGCCAGTGCCGGCGTGTTGGTGTTTGCGGCGCTGCTGGCCTATGTCACGGCCGCGGACGCCGGGTCCGCCGCCCCGTCGGCGGTGGCTGCGGAGGCCCGAAGCTGATGAGGCGCATGACGTCGATCACTGGGCAGCTGCTGAGCGTTTGCCTCGCATTCGGTGCGCTGCCGGCAGGGTCGGTCGAGCAGAATCATCACATCGTGGCGCTCACGAAGGTAGCGTCCAACCCGGAGGTCCACTCCGACATGCATACGAAGGAGAAACCGATGAACATCAATTCTACTAACGAGCCGGCCACCGCACTGGATGCCAGGCAGCAGGCCATCATTCCGATCAGCGCCGCCGCAGCGGCGGGTGACATGGCCCGCCTTGGCGAGGCAGTGAATCACGGCCTGGACGCGGGGCTGAGCGTGGCCGAGGCGCGCGAGATCCTCGTACAGGTGTACGCCTATGCCGGCTTTCCCCGAAGCCTCAATGCACTCGGCGAGATGATGAAGGTGGTGGAAGCACGCAGGCAGCGCGGCATCCACGATGAGGCCGGTCGCGAACCGGTGAAGCCGATACCCAAGGGCGATGCGTTGCTGGCGGCAGGGACGGCCAATCAAACCACGCTGGCAGGTGCGCCGGTCGCCGGACCCTTGTTCGAGTTCGCGCCGCAGGCCAACGCCTATCTACGGACCCACCTGTTCGGGGACATCTTCGAACGTGACAACCTGGATTGGCAGAGCCGCGAGCTGGCGACCGTGAGCATGCTGGCCGCGATGTCCGGGGTGGAACCCCAGCTGCAGTCCCACGTCGGGATAAGCATGAACATCGGCGTGAGCGTCGAGCAACTGCGTGAGCTGGCCGATGTTCTTGACGCACGTTTCGACCCGCAGGCGGCAACGCGTGCGCGCGATGCCATTGAACGTCACCTGGACTCCCTGCGCACCGAATGACGCGGAAACAGGTTTTCATTACATGACGCGCATGCGTCGGAGAGAGCAATGAACAAGGCAATGTGGGGCATCTCAATCTGTCTGATCGCGCTTTCCTTCAGCGCTCGCGCGGAGGAGGTACAGATGACGAGACTGTCGAAGATCACCGTGGACGCTGCCCATCTCCCCGCCTATCGGGAGGCGCTGGCTGAAGAGGTCCGCGCTTCAATGGCGCTTGAGCCTGGTGTTCTGTCGCTGTATGCGGTCTTTGACCAGGAGGATCCGACACGACTGACCATCCTGGAGATCTATGCCAACCGCCGGGCCTACGAAGCACATGTGAAGAGCCCGCACTTCCTCGCGTACAAGAACGGAACACTGCACATGGTCACGTCGCTGGAGCTGGTGGACGTCGATCCGCTGCTACCGGCGTTGAAGATCAAGTGAGCCGACGGGCAGCGGCCCGCTCAAGGCTCTTGCTGATCGGCATCCGGAGCGCTGGCCGTATCGCCGTCCAGCGTCAGCGGCCTCGCCATGTCCTTGATCCAGTCCCACAGAACATAGAAGACGGCGTAGGCGCTGAGGGCGCTGAGCAACATCGGCCACATCGCTTCTTTCATCAGCTCCCCTGGGTCGCATTGGAGCGGGCCGCTGTTGCCCTTGCCCATCCGCATGCAGCCGTGTTCGGGATAGGCCATCGTATAGGCGCCCCAGGCGAGGAAGGCGGCGAGCAGTGCGAACAACAGCATCACGCCGACGTCGGCATCACGATTGCCCAATCGCTTCCAGCGTTGCGCCAGCCGCAGCTTCAACATCCTTCAACATCCCTGTCCATACAGCCACCCATGATAACAGTGCACGATATCGCGCAGACATCGCGTCGGTAGACTTGGTGTCTGCCACAGATGGCGGCAAACTACTGCTGGACGTGGCGTAGCGCCACCGGCAGGAGTGACATGCGTGACTGATCCAGGAAAGGAAGCGCTGACCATCCGTCGCGCCAGCGTGACCGATACGCCCGCTGTGCTGCGGTTGTTCGACGAAGTGATTGCGTGGTTCGTGGCCATCGGCAACCCGCAGCAGTGGGGCAGCGAAGCATGGTCGTCCATTCCGCGCCGCATCACCCAGGTGACCGATGCCTGCGCGCTGCCCGGTGCCTGGGTGGCTGAAACAGGGCAGGGTGAGGTACGCGCATTCCTGGCGCTGGGCGAGGCCATGCCTTACGTGCCCGCGGCGACCCAGCCAGAGCTCTATGTCCGTGTGCTGGTTGCTTCGCGGGATCCGCGCGTGCGCGGTATCGGCCGCCGGCTGATGGCGTTCGCCGACGAGCAGGCACGTGCCGCGGGTGTCGCCTACCTGCGCGTGGATTGCTATGGCGGAGGCAGTGGCGACCTGGTGCGTTTCTACGAATCGTGCGGTTACGAAAGGCTGTCGACCTTCAACATAGACGGGTGGCCGGGCCAGGTTCTGGACCGTCGCCTCTAAGGTGGCCGCCTCCGCGCCAGACGGCTAGAGGTCCGGCAAAGGCCGCGATACGGACGCCCGCGTGACCAACTGGTGCGGAAGCACATGGTTGACGATGCCGCGCGCCGAAGCAGAGGGGCGTCGAATCTCGCGCAACAGGATGTCGATGGCAGTGTCCGCCATCTCCGCCACCGGTTGACGGATCGTGGTCAGTTCCGGCCACACCATCGTCGACGCGGAGGTGTCGTCGAAACCGACCACCGACAGATCGCGCGGCACCTCCAGGCCGCGACGATGCGCCACGGAAACAACGGCAGACGCCATGTCGTCGTTGCTGGCGAAGATCGCGCTGGGTGGCTGCGGCAGGGCCAGCAGCCCTTCGGCCGCCTCCAGTCCGGAGCGGTAGGTGAAGCAGCCGGGCTGGACGAGTGCAGCGTCGTACGCGATGCCCACGTCAGCCAGCGCATCCCGGTAGCCCTGCCAGCGGTGCGCACTGGCGGTCTGATTCGGATCGCCCTTGATATAGCCGATGCGGGTATGTCCCTGGCGGATCAGGTGCGACACCATGTCATGGCTGGCCTGGCGGTCATCAATGCGCACACAGGACACCCTGTCACTGAAATGGCTGGACGCGATGGAGATGACGGGAATGCCGCCGAGCAGGAATTCGTCGACGATGTCCTTCGACTCACACAGGGGTGGGGGAAGAATCACGCCCGCCACGCTGCTGCACAGTTGCCGCGCCGCCTCGCGACGCGCCTGCGCGCCCAGGTCGTCCCAGGTGGCGATCACCAGCTGCGCCGCGGCCCGGGTGGAGCCGCGCAGGGCCCCGACCAGCAGCTCGCGAAGATAGCTGGCGCTGGGATTGGTGTAGATCAGCGCGATGCAGGTGTGCTGCGCCGCCGCCAGGGCGCTCGCCGCAGGATTGGGCCGATAGTCCAGTTCGAGCACGCTGCGCATGACACGCTCGCGGTTGCCTTCGCGTACCCCGGCATGGCCGTTGATGACGCGGGACACCGTCATGGCGGATACCCCGGCGTGCGCCGCGACGTCGTCGATGGTGATGGCACTCGCTTTTCGACGGACGGTTCTGTGGCTGTTCTTCAAGGGCTCGTTTCCTTTGCTGCGCTGCATGATGACAAGCGCGACCCCGGATGATTAGTCTGCGGCCGTGACGTGATGGTAGCGCTACCACCTGGCCGGGGTAAGGGCCAGTGGGTACCCCCCCTTTACCACACGGCTGTTCTGGCAAGCCTGAAAGCGAGTGTGAGTCGCAGTGAGCGCACAGCGCACTGCGATGTTCGGTGTGGAAGACGGGCATCGCCCGTACGTGCCCCCAGGAGGGGCGGTACATCCATTCGATCGTATATGTCAGAGGGGAGAGTCATGAGCGCTTCTACGTTCCGTCGTACCCAAGGCCGGGGGGCTCGTTCATGAGCCGCACGCTGGCGAAGTTCACCTCCAGGGCCATGTTCACGTTTGTGGGCGGCGTCCTGGTCATCAATCCCGCCTTCGCACAGGACGCCTCAACGCCGGCGCCCGTCGCCCAAGCGCAGGCCCAGCCCAGCAGCCCGACGCAGCTGGATACCGTGCAGGTCACCGGCATCCGCAACAGCCTCAGCCAGGCGATGGACATCAAACGCGACTCGGCCGGCGTGGTGGATGCGATCAGTGCCGAGGACATCGGCAAGTTCCCGGACACCAACCTGGCAGAATCCCTGCAGCGCATCACAGGCATCTCCATCGAGCGACGTGATGGCGAAGGCGCGCAGGTCACGGCGCGAGGTTTTGGCCCGCAGTTCAACATGGTGACGCTCAACGGGCGCCAGATGCCGGGTGCAGATGCGTTCGGTGCCTCGGGACAGGTCGCCATCGGCGGCGTCGACGGCGGCACCCGCGCGTTCAACTTCGCCCAGCTGGCCGCCGAGGCCATCAACGGCATCGAGGTCTATAAGACCAGCCAGGCCAATGTGCCCAGCGGTGGCATCGGCGCCACCATCAACATCCTGACGGCGCGGCCGTTCGACCACGATGGCACCGTCGCCAGTGCTGGTGCGAAGGTCGTCTCCGACCAGAGCCAGCCGTTCGACAGCGACCTGACGCCGGAACTGTCCGGCATCTTCAGCTACAGCAACCCGGAAAAGACCTTCGGCGTTGGCGTGAGTGCGAGCTACCAGAAGCGCAAGGGTGGCTCGGTGCAGGCCACCAACAACTACTGGAACATCCAGCCGTGGACCGGCACGATGCCGGGCAACCCGACCGTGGTCAATGCACCGGCGATAGGCGCGCTGTACGGTCGACCGAACGATCTCCGCTATGCGTTCTCCGAGTTCGAGCGTGAGCGCGTCAATGGCCAGGCGGTGCTGCAGTTCGCACCGACCGACGCGGTGACCCTGACCCTCGATTACACCTATTCGACGAACGAGATCACCGAGAATCGTGGCGAACAGGGCATGTGGTTGCAGAACAGCAACTACACCGATGTCACCTTCGACACCAGCGGCGCGGTCGCAACCCCGATCTACATCCGCGAAGTCGCGGGGACCAAGGATTTCGGGCTTGAACAGCAGCGCAGCATGCAGAAGTACAAGCTGGGATCGCTCGGCTTCAATGCCCAGTGGAACGTCACCGACCGCTTCAAGCTGAGCTTCGACGCGCACGACTCGAAGAACGAAAGCCGGCCTAACGATCCGCTCACCGGGGGCGGATCCATCTTCAGCAGTATCGCCGGCACCAACAACTGCACCACCGGACCGCATTGCGGTGGGTCCTGGGTGCAGGAAATGAACTTCAACAACGGCCTGCCGGTGGGCACCCAGGTCTGGTACCCGAGTACGGCCGATGCCCTCGCCAAGACCAACGGCGTGGTCAATCCGGGCTTCGTGCCGGGCGAGATCGGGTCGCAGGTGCTGCGCATCAACTCGCAGACCCAGATCAGCGAGATCAAGCAGGGTCGCGTCGACGGTGAGTGGAGCTTCGACAAGGGCCGCTTCCAGTTTGGCGTGGACTCCAGCAAGCAGACCACCCACCGCATCCAGGCCGCGGAGAACTACAACACCCTGGGCGACTGGGGCGTGGCCAACGTTGACGGGGATGTCGCCAACGGTCTGATGGACCTGCTGCAGCCGGTCAACATCGTCGGCTTGTTCAACGACTTCAATGCCAACAGCTTCACCGCCTGGCGCGGCGATGCTGGCCGCCTCGCGCAATGGGCAGCGGACAACTATGGCGCCAGTCTCGGCGTGAGTCCGCAGCGTGCCGCGGACAACCTGGTGGAGGAGAAGACCAAGTCGGCCTATTTCCAGGTCGAGCTGGACGGCGAGCTGGGCGGCCTGCGCACCAACACTCGCCTGGGCGTGCGCTATGAAACCACCGATGTGGTGTCGACGTCGGTCATCGCCATTCCGGAGGCGATCGAATGGCAGTCCAACAACGACTTCCGCGTGGTGTTGTCCGACGAACAACAGCCCTTCACCGAGAAGAACAGCTACAGCTACATCCTGCCCAACCTCGACTTCAGCATCGACCTCATGGACGACCTGAAGGGGCGCGTCTCGTTCGGCAAGAGCATCGCGCGCGCGCCGATCGGCAACCTCTATGCAGGCCCGAGCGCACAGCAGCCGTTCGGCTCGGTGCTGATCGATCCGTCTTCGCGGGCCAGCGGCACGGCACAGAACCCGCAGCTGAAGCCGCTGGAGTCGGACAACCTCGACCTTGCGCTGGAGTGGTACTTCGCTGACGCGAGCTACGTGTCGGTCACCTACTGGAACAAGCGGGTCGCCAACTTCATCGGCAACACCGTGGTCCAGGAGAACCTGTACGGCCTGCGGGATCCCACTTCCGGTCCGGATGCACAGTCGGCGCTGGCGTTCCTCAACAGCGGCGCCTGCGTGACCCAGGTCGGTTCGGCCAATGCGGCGGCCTGCAACGGCAACGACACCGCGCTGTTCACCGCGCTGGCGCTGCTGCGCAACAATCCCGCCGGACTGGGTGCCTACAACGGTACGGACGCGCAGGTCCTGGCCACCGAAGCCAGCTACGATCTGTATGGCACGGCGGCCGACCCGCTGTACCAGTTCAACGTCAACCGGCCCATCAACCAGAACGAGTCCAAGCTGCATGGCTGGGAGCTCGGTGGGCAGTACTTCTTCGGCGACACCGGGTTCGGCGTCCTGGCCAACTACACCCTCGTGAACGGCGATGTCGGGTACAACAACGGGGGCGACCCGGGCATCGACCAGTTCTCGCTGACCGGCCTCAGTGACACCGCCAACGCCATGCTGATGTACGAAAAATACGGCTGGTCGGTACGCCTGGCGTGGAACTGGCGTGATCAATATCTGATCCTGGCCAACCAGGGCGCCAGCCGTAATCCGTACTATGTGGAAGCGTACGAACAGTGGGATCTCAGCGTGAACTACACCCTGGATGATCACTGGTCGTTTGGGCTGGAGGCAATCAACCTGACCGGTGAGGACGTCCGCTGGCGCTCGCGCACCTCGCAGATGATCGTGAAGCTGGCAGACCAGAGTCCGCGTTATATGCTTGGCGTTCGGTACCGGTTCTGATGTGTGGGGGTGCCGCTGCCCTGGTGGCGGCACCCGTTCAAGGGTCCTGATGGGGTTGAAAGAACACCATGCCGCGTTACGAAATGCTCAACAACATCGCCCACCGCGATCTGCGCGTGGCCACCGACTTCGGCCCCGAGTTCGGCGACGCGGTCGGCATGGTCCCGGCCTACCCGAGCGAGTTCGCCGAACTGCAGCGCGAATATCCCATTTTCCTTCGCAGGGACGCCGCCACGGGTGAGTGGCAGTCGGTGGTCCTGCTCGGGTTCGAGCAGCACGAAAATCTGTTCCTGCAGGACGGCCGTTGGAATGCGTCCTACCTGCCCGGGGCGGCGGCCAAGGGGCCGTTCCTCATCGGCTTCCAGGAAAACCGCATCGATGGCGCGCTCGTCCAGGAAGCGGTGCTGCACGTGGATCTGGATCATCCGCGCGTGAATGCGATGCAGGGCGAGCCGGTGTTCCTGCCGCAGGGGGGCAACACGCCGTATCTGGACCATATCGCAGGTGTGCTGCGTGGCATTCACGATGGCCACGCCTTCGGCGCGCAGATGTGTGCCGCGCTCGATGCCAAAGGACTCATTCAACCGGTCACGCTCGACGTGCAGATTGCCCAGGAGCATCGGGTGGGTGTCAACGGTCTGCACGCCATCGACCGTGACCGGCTTGGCCAGCTGGACGGCTCCGCACTGGCCGAGCTCAACCGCGCCGGCTACCTGGAAGGCGCGTACCTGATGCTGGCGTCGCTGCACAACATGCGGCGCCTGATCGCCGAGAAGCAGAAACGTCTGCGCCTGCAGGATGCCGCTGCGGCGGCGGGCAGGAACTGACCGGTGCTGGACGACATTGCCATGCAGACGCTGGAAGACCTGGAGCCCGGCGCGCTTCCGCTGGAGGCGCTGGTGGCCGCCGGCGAGCCGGTGGTGCTGCGCGGCATCGCGCGCGACTGGGGGCTGGTGCAGGCGGGGTTGCGCTCCACGCAGGCGGCGATGGGGTATCTGCGCGGCTTCGATGCGGGAATCCCGGTCCAATACTCCTTCGGCGGACCCGAGATCGAGGGGCGCCCGTTCTACACCGCGGATTTCACCCGATTGAACGTCGAGGTCCGGCGTGGGCTGTTGAGCCAGGTGCTGGACGGGATTGCCGATCATCTCGACGACCCGAGGCCACCCACCTACTATCTCGCGTCGCTGCTGATCGATAGGGCGCTGCCCGGGTTCGCGGAGGCCAACGACGCCGGGCTGGCGGGGCAGGGCATCGAGGCCTCGGCGAGCATCTGGATCGGCAACCGCGTGACCGCCTCCTGCCATTTCGACACCCCCGACAACCTGGCGTGCTGCGCCGTGGGCCGACGCCGGTTCACGCTGTTTCCGCCCGAGCAGATCGAAAATCTGTATCCCGGACCGCTGGAACCGACCCCGGGCGGGCAGGTGGTGAGCGTGGTGGATTTCGACCGCCCGGACTTCGCGCGCCACCCACGGTTCCGTGATGCATTGGCAAGCGCACGGACCGCCGAGCTGGAACCGGGCGATGCGATCTTCATTCCCGGCCTGTGGTGGCATCACGTGCGCAGCCTCGCGCCGTTCAATGTGCTGGTGAACTACTGGTGGCGCAGTTCGCCGGCCTTCCTTTCCTCACCGCTGCCGGCACTCCATCACGCGATGTGGGCCGTGCGCGATCTGCCTGCGCGCGAGAAGCAGGCCTGGGCAAAGATCTTCGAGTACTACGTATTCGGTCCGGGTGAGCGCGCAGGACAGCACCTGCCCGACGCCGCCCGGGGCGACCTGGCACCGTTCGACGAGACGCAGGCGCGCCGCATGCGCGCCCAGTTGCTGTCCCGACTCAACCGCTGATGGGAGCACCGCATTGAACGTGGCGAACACAACCGAAGGGCGTATCCGCAAGGTCGTCATCGCCGGTGGCGGCACCGCAGGCTGGCTGGCCGGCTGTGCGCTGGCGCACCAGTTCCGCGACCAGCTGGACATCACCCTGGTGGAGTCCGAGCAGATCGGTACGGTGGGTGTCGGCGAGTCGACCGTGCCGCCCATCCGCACGTTCCACCGTTTCCTGCAGATCGATGAGCAGGAGTTCCTGCAGGCCGTCGCCGGCACGTTCAAGCTCTCGATCTCGTTCGAGAACTGGCGTCGGCCCGGCGACCGCTTCATCCATCCGTTCGGCACGATCGGGCAGGGCACCTGGGCCACGCCGTTCCACCACTTCTGGCTGGACAGCCTGCGCCGCGGCATGCCGTCGGACCTGGGCGATTTCTGCCTGGAAAGCGTGGCCTCGCGGGAGGACCGGTTCTCGCTGCAGACCCAGCCCCAGGTCAACTACGCCTATCACTTCGACGCCGGGCTCTACGCGAAGTTCCTGCGCCGCAAAGCCGAAGGCCACGGGCTGCGCCGGGTGGAAGGCAAGATCCGCGAGGTGCGGCAACATCCGCATGACGGCTCCGTTGCCTCCCTGGTGCTGGAAGACGGGCAGGTCATCGAGGGCGATCTGTTCATCGACTGCACCGGCTTCCGCGGCCTGTTGACCGAGCAGACCCTGCATACCGGCTATGAGGACTGGAACGAATGGTTGCCCAGTGACCGCGCCGTCGCGGTGCAGACCGAGTCGGTCGGCCCGCCGGTGCCGTACACCCGCGCCATCGCGCACGAAGCGGGGTGGCGATGGCATATCGCGCTTCAGCACCGGGTCGGCTGTGGCGTGGTGTTCTCCAGCCGCCACATGTCCGACGACGAAGCGCAGGCCAAGCTGCTGCGTGACGTCGACGGGCCGCCGCTGCGCGATCCCTGGCTGGTGCCGTTCCGCAGCGGGCGCCGGTTGAAGGCCTGGAACAGGAACGTGGTAGCGCTGGGCCTCGCCAGTGGCTTCATCGAGCCGCTGGAGTCGACCAGCATCCACCTGACCATCAGTGCCGTGGTGCGCCTGATCCAGCTGTTCCCGTTCGACGGTATCAGCCCGGCGCTCATGGACCTGTACAACGATGTCAGCCGCCAGGAGATGGAGCACGTGCGCGACTTCATCATCCTGCACTACCACGCCAACCAGCGCGACGAGCCGATGTGGAAGGCCTGTCGGGAGATGGAACTGCCCGAATCGCTCGCTGTCCGCCTGCGCGCCTGGCGCGAACGTGCGCATGCCTGGCAGGACCCCGGCGAGTTGTTCCGGGTGGACTCCTGGACGAGCGTGCTGATGGGGCAGGGGATCCAGCCGGGACCTCCGCATCCGCTTGCCGCTGCCATCAGCGATGCGGACCTGCGCACGCTGTTGATGCGGCTCCGCCAGCCGGTGGAGCAGGCGGTCGCGACGATGCCGTCGCAGGCAGCGTTCATTGAACGCTACTGCAGGGCGGCGCAGGACGTCTGGCCACGGGCCCCAGCCCTGGCCTAGCAGGGCAGCACGCTGCTGCACAGAAATGGTAGCGCTACCTCCATACACCCACGGGATGAGATAGATGGATCTGGTTGCAGGAATCGATGCAGGTACACAGAGTCTGAAAGTGGTGGTGTACGACCCTGCCGGGCGGCAAGTCATTGCCAGCGCGAGCGCGCGCCTGGAGCTGGCGTCCGCCGCCGATGGCAGCCGTGAGCAGCAGCCGGCCGCGTGGGTCGCAGCCCTTCAGGACTGCTTCCGCGCGATCGATTCCACGGTTCGATCCCGCATTTCCGCGCTGGCGATCTCGGGGCAACAGCACGGCTTCGTACCGGTCGACGCCGCGGGTGAGGTCCTCGCGCCGGCCAAGCTGTGGTGCGACACCAGCACCTCGGCCGAGTGCGTGCAGATCATGGACGCACTCGGCGGACCAGCGCGCACGATTGCGCTGGCCGGCAACCCCATCCTGACCGGTTACACCGCATCCAAACTGCCCTGGACGAAGACGCACCGGCCCGACGCCTACGCCCGGCTGGCCACGATCCTGCTGCCGCACGACTACCTCAACTTCGTGCTGACCGGCCAGCGCTTCTGCGAACATGGTGACGCGTCGGGCACGGGCTGGCTGGACGTGCGAACCCGCACCTGGTCGGCCGAGCTGTTGCGCGCGACCGATCCGGAGCGCGACCTGGCCCTCTGCCTGCCGCGCATCGCCGCGCCCGACGAGCTGTTCGACATCGAGCCGGCCACGGCAGGCGTGTTGGGGCTTCCCGGGACGGTGAAGGTTGCGGTCGGCGGGGGCGACAACATGATGGCGGCCATCGGTACCGGCTGCGTCGTGCCCGGCCGCCTGGCGATGAGCCTGGGTACCTCGGGGACCTTGTTCGCCTATTCGGACACGCCCGTGGTCGATCCGGACGGCGCCTGGGCCGCGTTCTGCTCGTCCACCGGTGGCTGGCTGCCGTTGATCTGCACGATGAACTGCACCGTGGTGACCGAACAGGTCGCCGATGCCTTCGGCTTCAGCACCCGCGACGGTGATGCCCACCTGCGGGCGACCTCGCCCGGTGCCGACGGCCTGGTGATGCTGCCGTTCCTCAATGGCGAACGCACGCCGGACCTGCCGCTGGGCAAGGGCGTCCTGGCCGGTCTGGACACGACGAACATGACCCCGGCGCACCTCTACCGCGCGGCCATGGAAGGCGCCACCTACAGCCTGAAGTATGGATACGACGCCTTCGTCCGCGCGGGCATGCGGTTCGACCGCATCGTGCTGACCGGTGGCGGCAGCAACAGCGCGCAGTGGCGGCAGATGGTGGCCGATGTCTTCGGCCTGCCGGTGGACGTGCCGACCCAGTCCGAGGGGGCGGCGTTCGGTGCGGCATTGCAGGCCCTGTGGGCGCTGGGGCACGCGCGCGGTGACGCCGCCTCCATCGCCGACATCGCGGACCAGCACGTTGCGGTCGATCCGCTGCAGTCCGCTCACCCGGATCCGATGCGTACGCACGCCTATGCCACGGCCTATGCACGTTTCCTGCGACACCTCGACGCCCTCACGCCGCTGTATCGCGGCTGATCCCTCTACGCACCACCTCGCACAACGACAGGAAGACGCACCATGAGCAATCAACCCTTCATCGGCGCCAATGAGTACTTCCCCGGCATCGGCCGCATCCCCTTCGAAGGCCGGGGCTCGGACAATCCGCTCGCGTTCAAGGTCTATGACGCGGACAAGGTCATCGGTGGCAAGACGATGCAGGAGCATCTGCGCTTCGCGGCCTGCTACTGGCACACCTTCTGCAACGCCGGGCATGATCCGTTCGGTCCGGGCACCCGCAATTTCCCGTGGGAAACCGGCTCGCCGATGGCGACCGCCGAGGCCAAGGTGGACGCGGCGTTCGAGTTCTTCACCAAGCTCGGCGTGCCGTACTGGTGCTTCCACGATATCGACCTGGCGCCGGATGCGGACGACGTCGGCCAGTACGAGAAGAACCTGAAGCACATGGTGGGCCTGGCCAAGGCACGGCAGGATGCGACCGGCATGAAACTGCTATGGGGCACGGCCAACCTGTTCTCACACCCGCGCTACATGAATGGTGCGTCCACCAATCCGGATTTCGCCGTGGTGGCGCGCGCCGCCGTGCAGGTGAAGGCGGCCCTGGAGGCGACGGTTGAGCTGGGCGGCGAACACTATGTGTTCTGGGGTGGCCGCGAAGGCTATGCCTCGCTGGCGAACACGCAGATGAAGCGCGAAGTCGATCACTTCGCGCGGTTCCTCACGATGGCGCGCGACTATGGCCGCAGCATCGGGCTGAAGGGCAACTTCCTGATCGAACCCAAGCCGATGGAGCCCATGAAGCACCAGTACGACTTCGACAGCGCGACCGTGGCGGGCTTCCTGAAAGAGCATGGTCTGCACAAGGACTTCAAGCTCAACATCGAGGCGAACCACGCCACGCTTTCCGGCCACACCTTCGAGCACGATCTGCAGGTCGCCTCGGACCACGGCCTGTTGGGCAGCATCGACGCCAACCGCGGCAACGCGCAGAACGGCTGGGATACGGATCAGTTCCCGACCGACCTTTACGACACCGTGGGCGCGATGCTGGTCGTCCTGCGGCAGGGCGGCTTGGAGGGCGGCCTGAACTTCGACGCCAAGCTGCGTCGCGAATCCACCGACATGGAAGACCTGTTCATCGCCCACATCGGCGGCATGGACGCGTTCGCACGCGGGCTGGAAGTGGCCCACGCGCTGCTCAACGACTCGCCGCTGGAACAGTGGCGCACGGCGCGCTACGCCAGCTTCGACACTGGTGCCGGCAAGGAGTTCGCGCAAGGCGCGCTCAGCCTCACGGACCTGGCCGCACTGGGTGCCAAGGGCGGTGAGCCCAACCAGACCAGCGGCAAGCAGGAACGCTACGAGAACCTGCTCAACCAGTACCTGCTGCGCTGAGCGCGACAGTTCGCAGCGATGACACCGAACCGGGGAGGGGCAGGGCAATGAACCAGGCAGTGAGCGGTGGGGAGAACACCCGGCTGATCGTACTGATCAGCGTGGTGGCGACGATTGGCGGATTCCTGTTCGGCTTCGACAGCGGCGTGATCAACGGCACCCAGGACGGCCTGCACCAGACGTTCCGGTCCGGCGAGTGGATGCAGGGGTTCGAGATCGCCTCGATGCTGTTGGGCTGCGCCATCGGTGCCTTCAGCGCCGGCCGGCTGTCCGACAGCCTGGGACGCCGCAACGTGCTGATCGTCTCGGCGGTGTTGTTCCTGCTGTCGGCGATCGGAGCGGGCGCGGCGGCGTCGTCGACCATGTTCATCATCGCGCGGGTGATGGGGGGCTTTGCGGTCGGCGCAGCCAGCGTGATCTCGCCGGCGTACATCGCCGAAGTCGCGCCAGCGCGTTACCGTGGCCGCCTCGCGACGGTCCAGCAGATCGCCATCATCAGCGGACTTACCGTCGCGTTCCTGTCCAACTATCTGTTGGCGGCCACCGCCGGTGCCTCGACCGAGGCGCTGTGGGGTGGGTACGCGGCGTGGCGCTGGATGTTCTGGATGCAGGCGGTGCCCTCGCTGCTGTTCCTGGCGCTTCTGCTGACCATTCCGGAGAGCCCACGCTACCTGGTGGTGAAGCGCCGCAAGGACGAGGCGCTGCACGTGCTGACGCGGCTGTTCGGCGGTGCCGAGGCACAGGCCAAGCTGGCCGAGATCGACGCCTCGCTGTCGACCGATCACCATCGCCCGCGGCTGTCGGATCTCCGCAGCAAGGCCACCGGGAAGATGCGCCCGATTGTCTGGGTCGGCATCGGCCTCGCCATCTTCCAGCAACTGGTCGGCATCAACGTGGTGTTCTACTACGGCGCCGTGCTCTGGCAAGCGGTCGGTTTCTCCGAGAACGACGCACTGCTGATCAACGTGCTGTCCGGTGCGCTCAGCATCGGCGCCTGCATCGTCACCGTGCTGCTGATCGACCGCATCGGGCGCAAGCCGCTGCTATGGGTCGGCTCGGCCGGCATGGCGGTGTCGTTGGCGCTCCTGGTGGTCGCCTTCGCGAGTGGCTCGCTGGTCGATGGGCGCCTGCAGCTGCCCGGGAGCATGGGCACGCTGGCGCTGGTGGCGGCCAATGCCTACGTGGTGTTCTTCAATCTCTCCTGGGGCCCGGTGATGTGGGTGATGCTGGGCGAGATGTTCCCCAACCAGATCCGCGGCTCGGCACTGGCCGTGGCGGGTGCGGCGCAATGGACCGCGAACTTCGCCGTCACGGTGACGTTCCCCATTCTGTTGGCCGCCATCGGGCTCGCGGCGACCTACAGCCTCTACCTGGCGTCGGCCGTCATCTCGGTCTTCTTCGTGCTCAGGTATGTGCACGAAACCAAGGGCAAGGAACTGGAGCAGATGGAAGGATGAACACGATGACGAATCGACCCCTTACCCACGCCCGCCGTGGCGTGCTGCTGGCCGCACTGATCGGGGTGCTGGCTGCCTGCGGAAACGATGACAAGGCTGCTGCACCGGCGGCGGCCGATCCGGATCCGTGGCCGCAGGTGGCCTGGCCGCTGCCCCAGGATGCCGCGCTGGAGAAGCGGATCACCGACCTGATGGACACCATGACGGTGGAGGAAAAGGTGGGTCAGCTGGTGCAGGGCGATATCGCCAGCATCACGCCGGAGGACCTGCGCACCTACCGGCTCGGCTCCATTCTCGCGGGCGGCAACTCCGACCCCGGCGGCCGCTACGATGCCTCGCCGGCCGAATGGCTGGCGCTGGCCGATGCGTTCTATGCGGCCTCGATGGACACCTCGCAAGGCGGCAAGGCGATTCCGGTGCTGTTCGGCATCGACGCCGTCCACGGGCAGAGCAACATCACCGGCGCGACCCTGTTCCCGCACAACATCGGCCTGGGCGCGACCCGCAATCCGGACCTGCTGCGCCGCATCGGCGAGATCACCGCGCTGGAAACCCGTGCGACCGGGATGGAGTGGGCGTTCGCGCCGACCGTGGCGGTACCACAGGACGACCGCTGGGGGCGTACCTACGAGGGGTACTCCGAGTCGCCCGAGGTGGTGGCCAGCTATGCCGGCGCGATGGTCGAGGGCCTGCAGGGCAAGGTGGGCTCGCCAGGCTTCCTTGACGGTCGCCATGTCATCGCGTCGGTCAAGCACTTCCTCGGTGATGGCGGCACCACCGATGGCAAGGACCAGGGCGATACCCGGATCAGCGAGGCCGAGCTGGTGCGCATCCACGCGGCCGGCTATCCGCCCGCCATCGCGGCGGGCGCGCAGACGGTGATGGCGTCCTTCAACAGCGTCAACGGCGAAAAGATGCACGGCAACAAGCCGTACCTGACCGATGCGCTGAAGGGGCGCATGCACTTCGGCGGTTTCGTGGTGGGCGACTGGAACGGCCACGGGCAGGTCAAGGGCTGCACCACCACCGATTGCCCGGCCACGATCAATGCCGGCCTGGACATGGCCATGGCGTCGGACAGCTGGAAGGGCTTCTACGAGACCACGCTGGCCGCAGTGAAGGACGGCACGCTTCCCCAGCAACGCCTGGACGACGCAGTGCGCCGGATCCTGCGGGTCAAGATGCGGCTGGGCCTGTTCGAGGCGGGCAAGCCGTCGTCGCGCGCCGTCGGTGGGCAGTTCGCACTCGTCGGCGCGCCCGAGCATCGTCAGGTTGCACGCCAGGCGGTGCGCGAATCGCTGGTGCTGCTGAAGAACCAGGGCGGCGTGCTGCCGCTGTCGCCGAAGCAACGCATCCTGGTGGCCGGTGACGGTGCCAACGACGTGGGCAAGCAGGCGGGCGGCTGGACGCTGAACTGGCAGGGTACCGGCACCACCCGCAAAGACTTCCCGAATGCGGACACGATCTACGAAGGTATTGCGCAGCAGGCCAAGGCCGCTGGCGGCGAGGCGCAGTTGGCGGTGGATGGTGCTTACACCACGAAACCGGACGTGGCCGTGGTGGTGTTCGGCGAGAACCCCTATGCGGAGTTCCAGGGCGACCTGCCCACCCTGGCCTACAAGCCGGGCGACGACGCGGATCTCGCGTTGATCAAGCGGCTCAAGGCCGACGGCATCCCCGTGATCGCGGTGTTCCTCAGCGGACGCCCGCTCTGGGTGAACCGTGAGATCAATGCCGCCGATGCCTTCGTGGCGGCCTGGCTGCCTGGTTCGGAAGGGGCCGGCATTGCCGATGTGCTGCTGCGCAGGCCGGATGGCAGCGTGCAGCACGACTTCAAAGGCACGTTGAGCTTCAGTTGGCCGCGCACCGCGACGCAGTACGCCAACAATGTCGGGCAGAAGGACTACAACCCCCTGTTCGCCTTCGGCTTCGGCCTGACCTATGCCGACAACGGTGATCTGGCCGCGCTGCCGGAAGCATCGGGCGTGACGGGCAACGAAGGAGCCGTCGGTGTGTTCTTCGCGCGTGGGGATGCCGGCTCCGGCATGGCCCTGCGGCTGGAGGGCAGCACAGGGCAGGGGGTGACCGTCACCCAGGTGCCGGAATCCCTCGAAGGCGATCTGCTGAAGGTCACCGGCGTGGATCACCTGGCGCAGGAAGATGGCCGCCGTCTCGCGTGGTCGGGCAAGGGTGAGGCGATCATCGCGCTGCAGTCGCACACGCCACTGGACCTGCAGCGCGAGAGCAACGGCGATCTGATGCTGTTGACCACGATGCGCGTCGACGCCGCCCCCCAGGGCGAGGCGTGGTTGTCCGTGGGCTGCGGCACGGGCTGTTCGGCGCGCGTCGCGCTCGGACCGGCGCTGGCAACGCTGCCCGTGGGCCAATGGACCCGCGTGGGCGTGCCCTTGAAGTGTCTGGCGGCGGCAGGCGCGGCGGTCGGCAAGCTGGATCGCCCCTGGGCGATCGGGACGGCAGGCGCGATGACGCTCTCGGTGTCACGCGTTGCCCTGGGCGCCTTGAACGAAGCGGAGGCCACCATCGCATGCCCCGGCGCGTGACGATGCGGCGTGCGCCCTCAGCGCTTGGGCGGGCGCGCGACCGAGTCGCGCACCACCAGCCGGTGCGGCATGACGTGATCGGTCAACACGCGCGTGTCATCGCCCTTGCGGCGGATGATGCGCAACAGGATATCGATGGCGGCGTCCGCCATCGCAGCGATCGGTTGATGAATGGTGGTGAGCTCGGGCCAGACGGTCGTTGCCGCCGACGTGTCATCGAAGCCCACCACCGACAGGTCACGGGGCACCTCGAGGCCGCGTCGGTGTGCAACGGAGATGGCCGCTGCGGCCATGTCGTCGTTGCTGGCGAAGATGGCCGTCGGCGGCCGACGCTGGGACAGCAGCTTCTCGGTTGCGGCAAGCCCGGAACGGTAGGTGTAATCCCCCTGTTCGACGAGGCCGGGTTCTACCTGCAGCCCTGCCTCCTGCAGGGCGGTGACAAATCCATCGTAGCGGCGCGCGCTCGCGCTGAGGTCGCTGCGGCCGCAGATGAAGCCGATGCGACGGTGCCCGTGCTGGATCAGGTGTTCGGCCATCTCCTTGCCCGCGTGGAAGTCGTCGATGCGGACGCAGGAAAGATCGTCCCTCAGGTGCCCCGACGCGATCGCGACCACCGGGATGCCCGCGCTGACCAGTTCGGTCACGGCCGCCTGCGACTCGCACAGCGGGGGCGGCAGGATGACGCCATCCACACGGCCCGCCAGGGCGCGCGCAGCGTTGCGCTCGGCCTCGGGGTCGAAGTTGTCCCAGTAGTGGATGACCAGCTGGATGGCCGCGTTGGACGCGACACGCAGCAGCCCCACCAGCAGCTCCCGCAGGTAGGCGCCGCTGGGGTTGGTGTAGATCAGCGCGATCCGCGTGTGCTGCGCCGCCGCCAGCGAACTCGCGGCCAGGTTGGGCGTGTAACCCAGTTCGCGCACCGCGCGCATCACCCGTTCGCGCGTGACATCGCGCACCTTGCCTTGGTTGATCGCGCGCGACACGGTCATCGGCGAGACCCCGGCCAGGGCAGCCACCTCGTCGATCGTCACGCCGCTGGTTTTGCGGCGGACCGATTTCTTCGGCTTGTCCAATGCGTGTTGCCTTTCTTCTTTGTGACGCTGCCGCGAGGCGGGCACGTCCGCAGCTTACAAGGTTTGCTGGCGACACTGCTGCTCCGCCGGAATGTCGAGCGGTGTCACTGGATGTTGGGTGTCGCCCTGGCACTTTTCGCCTGCGCGGGCAGCGTGCGCGCGGAGGACGGCTACGCCCTCTGGCTGCGCTATGCACCGCTGGAACCTGCCCTCGCGACCGACTACCGGACACGGCTGGGCGGGGTCGTGGCCCCCGATCAGACCCCGACGCAACGTGCCGCGCGCGAGGAACTTGTGCGTGGCCTCACCGGCCTGCTGGGTCGCGCGCCGCGGATGCAGAGGGCGCCCAGCGCGGACCCCAGCGTGGTGCTGGGCACCCCCGATTCGTCGGCCGTGATCGCGCCGCTCCGCAAGGAGATGGACTCACTCGGCGACGATGGCTACCTGCTCAGGCGTGCGCACATCGGCGGGCGCGAGGTGCTGCTGGTGGCCGCACGCGAGGATATCGGGGTGCTGTATGGCGTGTTCCATCTGCTGCGACTGCTGCAGACCGGTGCGTCACTCGATGCCCTCGAGGTTCGCGAAGCACCACGGCTCCGGCTGCGCGTGCTCGACCACTGGGACAACCTGGACGGCTACGTGGAGCGCGGCTACGCGGGCCGCTCGCTGTGGGACTGGCAGACCCTGCCGGAGTGGCGGGACCCACGCTATACGGACTATGCGCGTGCCAACGCCTCGCTCGGCATCAACGGCACCGTGCTGAACAATGTAAACGCGAGCGCGCAGAGCCTTGCGCCGGCATATCTCATCAAAGCGGCCGCGCTCGCGGACATGTTCCGGCCGTACGGCATCCGCGTGTACCTGAGCGCGCGCTTCAGCGCCCCCATCGAGCTGGGCGGGCTGAAAACCGCCGATCCGCTCGACCCGGACGTGCAACGTTGGTGGCGCGACAAGGCTGACGAGATCTACGCGCGCATTCCGGATTTCGGCGGCTTCCTGGTCAAGGCCAATTCGGAAGGACAGCCCGGACCGCAGGACTATGGCCGCTCGCATGCGGACGGCGCCAATCTGCTGGCTGACGCGCTGGCACCGCATGGCGGCGTGGTGATGTGGCGCGCCTTCGTCTACGCGCATGAGGTGCCCGAGGACCGCGCCACGCAGGCCTACACCGAATTTGTCGGCCTGGACGGTGACTTCCGCCCGAACGTGATCGTGCAGGTAAAGAACGGGCCCATCGACTTCCAGCCGCGGGAGCCGTTCCATCCCCTGTTCGGGGCCATGCCACGCACGCCGCTGATGATGGAGGTCCAGATCACCAAGGAGTATCTCGGCTTCGCCACACATCTGGTGTACCTGGGGCCGCTGTACGAGGAGGTGCTGCAGTCCGATACCCACGCACGCGGCGCGGGCGCCACGGTCGCGCAGCTCCTGACCGGCATTGCCGGCGTGGCCAACATCGGCAACGATCGCACCTGGAGTGGGTCGCACTTCGACCAGGCCAACTGGTACGCCTTCGGCCGTCTCGCCTGGAATCCGGACCAGTCCGCCCGCGACATCGCGGCGGACTGGGCAGCGATGACGTTCGCGTCGGATCCCGAGGTGGTGGCGCCCATCGTCGACATGATGATGGCCTCGCGCGAGGCCGCGGTGAACTACATGACGCCGCTGGGCCTGCACCACCTGATGGCGCGCGGGCATCATTACGGGCCCGGCCCCTGGGTGGACGGCGGTCCGCGCGCGGACTGGACCGCCGTGTACTACCACCGCGCCGACCGCGATGGCATCGGCTTCGATCGCACCGCGCGCGGCAGCGACGCGGTGGCCCAGTACGCCCCCGAGGTGGCCGCCGTGTACGGCGACCTGGCGCGGGTGCCGGAGCCGCTCCTGTTGTGGTTCCACCATGTCCCGTGGGATCACCGCATGGCCTCGGGACGACCGTTGTGGGACGAACTGGTGGGGCGTTACTCCCTGGGTATACGCCAGGTAGAGGGCATGCAGGCCACCTGGGCAGGCCTGCAGGGCAGGGTGGATGCGCAGCGGCATGCGCAGGTCGCCGCCTTCCTCGGCATCCAGCGGCGCGAAGCGCAGTGGTGGCGCGATGCCAGTGTCGCGTACTTCCAGTCGGTCAGCGGCAGGCCCTTGCCTGCGGGCGAAACCGCGCCGCCACACGCGCTGGGCTGGTACCAGCGCCTGCAGTTTCCTTCCGCGCCGGGAGATGGGCGATGAGTCGGACAGCGTGGATGGGCTGGATACTGGCGACCATCGTGATGTGCTGCGCCATGCCGGCCGTGGCACAGGAGCCGGCCACAGCACTGTTGCATCCGCTGTTCCAGGATCACGCTGTGCTGCAGCGCGATCAGCAGATTCCGGTCTGGGGCCATGCTGCGCCCGGCATTCCGGTTTCCGTGGCGTTCGCGCGACAAACCGTCACCACGCGCGCGGATGCCGGCGGCCAGTGGCATGCAACGCTGCAGCCCATCCCCGCAGGCGGCCCTCACGACATGACCGTCCGCGCAGGGCAGACCACCCAGATCGTGCATGACGTGCAGATGGGTGATGTCTGGTTGTGTTCCGGGCAGTCGAACATGGAACTGCCGGTGTGGCGCGCGCTAGACGCAGACAGTGAGATCGCCTCCGCCACGCACCCGACGATCCGCCTGTTCACCGTGCCCAAGGCGGCAGCCGTCACGCCGCAGAGCACGTTCCGGGCGCCGACGGCGTGGAAGCCGGCGCCGCCCGCCGCGGTGCGCGCCTTTTCCGCCGCCTGCTTCTACTTTGCGCGTGAAGTGCAGAAGACCGTCGACGTCCCGATGGGGCTGATCCAGGCGGCGTGGGGCGGCTCGCGGATCGAGGCGTGGACCAGCGCCGACGCGCTGCGTGCGCAGGGCGGCATGGACCCTGCGCTTGACCTGCTCACGCTCTACGCAAGCAACCCTGCGGCGGCAACCGCGGGCTGGGGCGAGGTATGGCAGCAGTGGTGGTCGAAGCGCGAGGGAGCCCAGCAAGGCGACACCCCCTGGCAGCCGGGCACAGACAGCACGGCATGGCACACGGCACCCGCCGCACTGGGGGCTTGGGAGCGTTGGGGCGTGCCGGCGCTTGCCGCGTACAACGGCATGGTCTGGTACCGCACCCAGGTCACGCTGACCGCCGCGCAGGCGGCGCAGGGCGCACGGCTTGCGCTGGGCGCCATCGATGAGACGGACATGACCTGGGTCAACGGCGTGGCGGTGGGCAGCCAGTACGGTGCAGGGGAGGCGCGGCGTTACACCCTTCCGGCCGGTCTCTTGAACGCCGGTGAGAACACGGTGGTGATCAACGTGCTGGACACCTACGGCGAGGGTGGGCTGTCGGGACCGGCCGCCGCCCACGCGGTGGAGCTGGACGACGGCACGCGCATCGTCCTTGACGCGCCGTGGCACTACCGGGTGGCGCCCGGTGCACAGGCGCCGCCGCTGGCGCCCTGGCATGCCGCCACGGGTCTGTCGACGCTGTACAACGGCATGATCGCGCCGCTCGGGGGCTATGGCCTGCGTGGGATGCTCTGGTACCAAGGCGAGTCGAACACGGGCGACGGCGCCGCTTATGCCAACCGGCTGCGCAGCCTGCGCGACGACTGGCGCAGCCGGTTCGGTGCGCGGATGCCGCTGCTGGTGGTGCAGTTGGCCGGCTATGGGCAGCCGCCCCAGGCGCCGGTGGAGAGTGGCTGGGCACAGGTGCGCGAGGCGCAGCGTCGCGTCGCGGCGGAAGACCCCCATACCGGGCTCGCGGTGGCGATCGACATCGGCGACGCGTACGACATCCACCCGCCCAACAAACAGGAGCTGGGCCGGCGCCTGGCCCGGGTGGCACGTCACGTGGTCTACGGCGAACGGGCGCTGGCACCTTCCGGCCCGACGGTTCGCACCGCGTCGCGCGCGCAGGGCGAAACAAGGATCGCGTTCGACAACGTCACCGGCACCCTGGCCACGACCGGTGCGAACGGCCCCATAGGATTCGAGCTCTGTGACGCCGACGCACGCCACTGCCGCTATGCCGAGGCGGTGCTGGAGGGGCGCGACGTGGTGCTGTCATGCCGGGATTGCCTGGATTGCGTGGATTGCGTGGAGCCGGCCAGCGGCCGGCACTACAGTAGCGGCGCGTTGCGTGTGCGCTACTGCTGGGCCGACGGCCCGGTCTGCACGCTGCGCGACAGCAGCGGTGCGCCGGCCGGGCCCTTCGATATTCCCCTCACTGCCGCCGAGGTTCCCTGATGCGCCTGCTGATTGCCACGCTGCTCTTGCTGCTGCCTGCTGCGCCATCGCTCGGTGCCACGGCGGCGCCGCCGGTCTTCTTCGACTGGTTTGAATACGCCGGTCACGACGCGGCCTTTGAAGCACCGCTGCCCACCGGTCACTACCGCAACCCGATCCTGGCCGGCTTCCATGCGGATCCGAGCATCGTCCGCGCCAATGACCGCTTCTATCTGGTCAATTCCAGCTTCACCTACTTCCCAGGTATTCCGGTATTCGAAAGCATCGATCTGGTGCACTGGAAACAGATCGGCAACGTAATCGACCGCCCGACGCAGCTGGACTTCGATGGACTGAGCATTTCGCGCGGCATCTTCGCGCCGGCGATCGAGTACCACGACGGCATGTTCTATGTGGTCACCACGGCCGTCGACAGTGGCGGCAACTTCATCGCGACCGCGCGCGACCCGGCCGGCCCCTGGTCCGACCCGCACTGGCTGCCCAGCGTGGAGGGCATCGACCCGTCCCTGTTCTTCGACGAAGACGGCGCCGTCTACCTGGTGAACAACGATGTGCCGCCCGGTCCGCAGCGCTACGAAGGCCACCGCGCCATCTGGATGCAGCAGATCGATCTGGCCGCGTTCAAGCCGGTGGGGCCGCGCAGGGTGCTCATCGACGGCGGGGTGGAGCCGGCGAAGAACCCGATCTGGATCGAGGGGCCGCATGTCTTCAAGCGCGATGGCTGGTACTACCTCTCCGACGCCGAGGGGGGCACCGGGCCGCAGCATTCCCAGGTGGTCCTGCGCAGCCGCAAGGTCTGGGGGCCGTACCTCCCGTACGCGGGCAATCCGGTTCTTACCCAGCGCGACCTGCCGGACGACCGGCCGCTGCCGATCACCAATGCCGGCCATGCCGATCTGGTGGAAGGTCCGGACGGCACCTGGTGGGCGGTGTTCCTGGCCAGTCGCAATTACCAGACGCGCCACTACAACACGGGCCGGGAGACGTATCTGCTGCCCGTGCAGTGGCGGGATGGCTGGCCGGTGATCCTGCCGGCCGAGCAGGCCGTCCCGTATGTGGTCAAGGCGCCGTCATGGATGCGGGGCGATGCCTTGCAGGCGCCATCAACCGGCAACTTCGTCGATCGCGACGGTTTCGATGCACCGACGCTCGGCACGGGATGGTTGCAGGTGCGGGTCCCCAAACAGGCGTGGGCAGACCTGGGTATGCGTCCGGGCAGCTTGGCCGTGCATCCGCTGCCGGAGAACCTCGACACGCTGCGCAACCCTGCCTTCCTTGGCCACCGTCAGCAGCATCTGCGCTTCGAGGCCAGCACTGAAATGACGCGACCGGCGACGGATGTGGCGGCGGGCCTTGCTGCGTTCCAGAGCGAGAGTTACTGGTACTTCCTGGGCGTGCGCAGCCTCGGCGGGGATCGCGTGGCGGTGTTCCTGGAAGGGCGCGATGGCAGCGGGGCGACCCGCACCCTGGCCACGCGCACCGCGACGGCGTCCACGTCGCTGCGCCTGAAGATCGCCGGTGACGAGGGCAGCTATGCGTTCGCGTTCGACACGGGTGATGGGCAAGGCTGGCAGACGCTCGCTGACGACGTGGACGGAACGGTGTTGAGTACGGATCGCGCAGGCGGCTTTGTCGGCGCGCTGCTGGGACCATTCGCGCGCGACGAGCGCGCCTTGAGGAGCAAATGATGACGCGTGCGCCTTACCTCTGCAGTGGCCGTCGTGGCCCGATCTTCCGCATCCTGGCGCTGTGCGCCGCCATGGCATCGGCGACCGCCGGTCAAGCGGCGGAAACCCAGCCCTGGCTGGACACCTCGGCCAGCTTTGAAACCCGCGCCGCCGCGCTGGTGGGGCAGATGACCCTGGAGGAAAAGGCCGCCCAGATGCAGAACGCCGCGCCGGCCATCGAGCGCCTGGGCGTTCCGGCCTACGACTGGTGGAACGAGGGCCTGCACGGTGTGGCGAGGGCAGGGCAGGCCACCGTCTTCCCGCAGGCGATCGGGCTGGCTGCCACTTTCGATGTGCCGTTGATGGCGCAGGTCGCGACCACCATCAGCGACGAGGCGCGCGCCAAGCATCACCAGTTCGTACGCGAGGGGTCGCATGGCCGCTACCAGGGCCTGACCTACTGGTCGCCGAACATCAACATCTTCCGCGATCCGCGGTGGGGCCGTGGCCAGGAAACCTACGGTGAGGACCCGTACCTGACCGCGCGCATGGGCGTCGCCTTCGTGCACGGCCTGCAGGGCGACGACCCGGTGTACCGCAAGCTCGACGCCACGGCCAAGCACCTGGCCGTGCACAGTGGACCCGAGGCCGACCGCCACCACTTCGACGCGCGCCCCAGCAAACGCGACCTGTACGACACGTACCTCCCGGCCTTCGAGGCGCTGGTGAAGGAAGGCCAGGTCGACGCGGTGATGGGCGCCTACAACCGGGTGTACGGCGAGTCCGCCAGCGCCAGCAGGTTCCTGCTGCGCGACGTGCTGCGCCGGGACTGGGGCTTCAAGGGCTACGTGGTGTCCGACTGCTGGGCCATCGTGGATATCTGGAAGCATCACAAAATCGTGCCGACCCGCGAGGCCGCAGCGGCACTGGCGGTCAAGAACGGCACCGAGCTGGAGTGCGGCCAGGAATACGCCACGCTGCCGGCCGCGGTACGCCAGGGGCTGATCAGCGAAGCGGAGATCGACGATGCGGTGACGCGGCTGTTCACCGCGCGGATGCGGCTGGGCATGTTCGATCCGCCCGAGCGCGTGCGCTGGGCGCGGATACCGGCCTCGGTGAACCAGGCCCCGGCGCACGACGCGCTGGCCCTGAAGGCCGCGCAACAGTCACTGGTATTGCTGAAGAACGATGGCGTGCTGCCGTTGTCGCGCAGCCTCAAGCGCATTGCCGTGGTCGGCCCGACCGCCGATGACACCATGGCCCTGCTCGGCAACTACTTCGGCACGCCGGCCGCGCCGGTGACCATCCTGCAGGGAATCCGCGACGCCGCCAAGGGCGTCGAGGTGCAGTACGCACGCGGCGTCGACCTGGTCGAAGGGCGCGACGATCCCGGTGCGACACCGCTGATCGAGGCGGCATACCTGCGGCCGTCGGCCGATTCCCCGGAACGTGGCCTGCGCGGTGAGTACTTCCGCACGCCGGATCTGTCAGGGACGCCGGCGCTGGTCCGCACCGACGCACAGATCGGTTTCCGCTGGGACCGGGGTTCACCCACCGACAACCTGCTGGCCCGCGGTGAAGCGGCGCCGGGGCAGGGCATTCCCAACGATGGCTTCAGTATCCGCTGGCGGGGCCAGCTGCTGCCGCCGGTCTCGGGTCGCTACCGGATCGAGGCCGCCGCCGATGACGGCTTCCGTCTCTACGTGGATGGCAAGCGGGTGCTGGACCACTGGGCCAACAGTGATCGCCTGCGCAGCGACGGTGTCGACCTGGACCTGCAGGCGGGCCGCGCCTACGAGCTCACGCTGGAGTACTTCGATAACGAACGCGACGCCGGCGTGCGGCTGGGCTGGCGCATGCCCGGCGCGAAGCCGCCGTTCGAGGAAGCGGTCGATGCCGCCCGCAATGCAGACGTGGTGGTCTTCGTCGGCGGCCTGACCGGCGATGTCGAGGGCGAAGAGATGACGGTGAACTATCCGGGCTTCGCCGGCGGCGACCGCACCGACCTGCGCCTGCCCGCCACCCAGCGCGCCCTGCTGGAAGCGCTGCATGCCACCGGCAAGCCGGTGGTGATGGTGCTGACCGGGGGCTCGGCGCTGGCGGTGGAGTGGGCCCAGGCAAACCTCTCCGCGATCCTGATGAGCTGGTATCCCGGGCAGCGCGGTGGCACCGCAGTGGGCGAAGCGCTGTTCGGCGACACCAATCCCGCGGGCCGGCTGCCGGTGACCTTCTACACTGCGGACCAGGCGATGCCGGCCTTCGACGACTACACGATGGAAGGCCGCACCTACCGTTACTTCCGCGGCACACCGCTGTATCCGTTCGGCTATGGGCTGTCCTATACCCGGTTCGGCTACGGCAAACTCCGTCTCGATGCGCCCCGCATCGCCGACAACGGCACGCTCAAGGTGCAGGTGGACGTCTCCAACACGGGCAAGCGCGCGGGTGACGAAGTGGTGCAGGTATATGTGCGCCGGCTGGCGGCCGGCGCAGGCGATGCGCAGCAGACCTTGCAGGGCTTCCAGCGTGTCCACCTGGCGCCTGGCGAGCGGCGCACCGTGGCATTCGATCTGCACGCACAGCAGGCGCTGCGCCAGTACGACGACGCACGCGGCACCTATGCGGTCCCGCCGGGGGAGTACGAAGTAAGGGTCGGCGGCTCCAGCGCCGATGCCCGTGTGCAGAGCCGCTTCACCGTGGAGGCACGTCGTGACTGAGGCCCGCCACATGGATATTCCCGAGCACACGCTGTCCGTCCGGGAGAAGCTGGGCTACAGCCTGGGCGACCTCGCGGCCAACCTGATCTTCCAGACGCTGATCACCTACCTGGCGTTCTTCTACACCGATGTGTACCGGTTGCCGCCCGCCACGGCGGCGACGATCATCCTTGTCATCGGCCTGCTGGGCGCTTTCGTGTTCACCCCGCTGATCGGCATTGCCGCTGACCGCACGGTCAGCCGCTGGGGAAAGTTCCGGCCCTGGATCCTGTGGACGGCGATTCCCTTCGGCGCGCTGTCGCTGCTTGCCTTCAGTACGCCGGACCTCGGCGGGCATGGCAAGGTCATCTACGCCCTGGTGACCTATGGCCTGCTGATGTTCGTGTACGCGGCCAACAACCTGCCGTACTCCGCGCTCAGCGGCGTGCTGACCGGCAACATGGCCCAACGCAACAGCCTGTCGGCCTACCGCTTCGTGGCGGTGATGATCGCGCAGTTCATCATCCAGGTGCTGCTGCTGCCGCTGGTGCTGATCCTGGGCGACGGGGACCGTGTGCAGGGCTTCCAGCGGGTAATGACCGTGTTCGCCGTCGTGGGCACGCTGTTCTTCCTGATCACCTTCGCCACCACCCGCGAGCGCATCGTGCCGGCCAAGGAGCAGACGGGCGGGGTGATGCAGGACCTGTCCGACCTGCTGCACAACCGGCCGTGGAAGGTGATGCTGGCCCTGACGGTGCTGGTCTTCATCAACCTCGCCCTGAAGGGCGGCACCTACATCTACTACTTCCAGTACTACATGAGCGAGGCCGCGTTGGCGGGTTTTCTCGACGCCTCCGGTTTCAACGGCTTCATCGCAGGAGTGAACGCGGCCCTCAACGGATGGGGCCTGTCCGGCTTCACCTGGCCGGAGGATCCGGCGACGTCGGCCTTCAGCCTGTTCAACGCCTGCGGCATCCTCTGCATGATCCTGGGCATCGGCGTGTCCCGCCGCCTGGCCGACCGCTTCGGCAAGCGTGATGTCTTCGGCGGCGCGCTGCTGGTGTCCACCGTGTTCCTGCTGGTGTTCTACCTGTTTCCGCCCACGGCGGTCGGCGTGGCCTTTGGCGCCTTCATGCTGCACGGGTTCTGCTACGGGATCACCATCCCGCTGCTGTGGGCGATGATCGCCGACGTTGCCGACTATTCGGAATGGAAGAACCATCGCCGCGCCACCGCGATCATCTTCTCCGCGATGCTGTGCGGGTTGAAGATCGGGCTCAGCATCGGCGGGGCGCTGGTCGCCGGGATTCTCGCGCACCACGGCTATCAGGCCGGCGCGGAACAGCAGCCCCAGGCCGTGGTGGACGGCATCCGCCTGACCGTGAGCCTCTACTGCTCCATTCCCTTCCTGGTCGCGGTTGCGCTGCTCTTCCTCTACAGGATCGACAAAGGCATGGAGACGCGCATCGAGCATGACCTGCATCTGCGTCGCCAGGGAAGCACCCTCGATCAGCTCGCGGCGCATGCCATTTCCCAGCCGCTGGTGACCCACATCTATACCGCCGATCCTTCGGCCCACGTATTCGAGGGGCGCCTGTACATCTATCCGTCGCACGATATCGACGGCGGCGCGCCCTTCGACGATGAGGGCGGGCATTTCGGCATGGAGGACTACCACGTGCTGCGGATGGATTCGCCCGAGGCCGATGCCATCGATTGCGGCATGGCGCTGCATGTGCGCGACGTACCCTGGGCCGCGCAGCAGATGTGGGCGCCGGATGCGGCTCACCGCGACGGCCGCTACTACCTGTATTTCCCGGCCAAGGACGGGCAGGGCATGTTCCGGATCGGCGTGGCGGTCGCGGATCGCCCGGAGGGGCCGTTCACTGCCGAACCCGACCCGATGGAGGGCACGTACTCGATCGACCCGGCCGTGTACGAAGACGACGACGGCACGCATTACCTCTATTTCGGCGGCATCTGGGGCGGCCAGCTGCAGAAGTACCGTGACAACCGCTTTGATGCGACGCACGAAGAGCCGACCGGGGAGGCCCCGGCACTCGGACCGCGTGTTGGCCGACTGGACGCGGGCATGACGCGGCTGGCGGAGCCCACGCGCGAGGTCGTCATCCTGGACGAGCACGGACAGCCGCTGCGTGCCGATGACCATGCGCGCCGGTTCTTCGAAGGGCCGTGGCTGCACAAGTACCAGGGCCGCTATTACCTCTCGTACTCCACGGGCAATACGCACCTGCTGTGCTATGCCATCGGTGACAGCCCGTATGGACCGTTCACCTATGCCGGGGTGATCCTGAAGCCCGTTGTGGGCTGGACCACGCATCACTCCATCTGCGCGTTCAAGGGGCAGTGGTATCTCTTCTACCATGACGCCTTGTTGTCGGGCGGCGTGACCCACCTGCGCTCGGTCAAGTACACGCCGCTGCAGATGGAAGCCGACGGCAGCATCCGGACGATCGATCCGTATGGCGCTTGAAGCGGCGTCACCGAAAGACGATGCGCAGGCGCCGCTGCCGGGTGGCCGCCTGTACTGGTTGCGGGCAGGAAAGCTGGAGGTCGCGCTCGCACCGGAAGCCGGTGGACGCATTGCGCAGATACGGTACGACGGGGTCGACTGGCTGGTGGGCGAGCAGGAGGGTGGGGCGGCTGCGATCGGATGGGGGTGCTATCCCATGGTGCCTTGGGCCGGGCGGATCCGGCAGGGGCGCTTTGCCTTTGATGGCAAGCCGTATGCGCTGCCGCGGAACTTTGGCGGGCACGCGATCCACGGGGTGGGCTTCTCACGGCCGTGGCGTATCGACAGTCTCGGGGCGGACGGCGCAGCGCTGTCGCTGGCGCTTCCTGAGAATGGGTATTGGCCTTTCGGTGGCACAGCGACACAGGCCATCCACGTGCATTCCGACGGCCTCGATCTGCAACTTGCCGTGCAGGCTGGCGACCAGCCCATGCCAGCCGTACTCGGCTGGCATCCCTGGTTCCGCAAACCGGACCAACTGCTATTCGCTCCCAAGGCGATGTACCCCCGGGACGGGGAGGGCATCGCCACCTTGCCTTGTGTGAGTCCGGCGCCCGGCCCCTGGGATGACTGCTTTGTAAGCCCCGCCGACGTCATGCTCGTCTCAGCCGGCCAGCGGCTGCGCATGCGAGCGGACACCGATCACTGGGTGATCTACGACGGCGCCGCGCACGCCACCTGCGTGGAGCCTCAGACCGGCCCGCCCGATGGGTTCACGCTGGCGCCGAACCACCTGCAGCCAAGTCAGCGGCTTGAGCTGACGTTTGAGCTGAGGTGGGAGATCGACACTGGCGACGTTCCGGCGCCCGGGGATCGCTAGCCGGGTCACTGATCGGCTTGTTTCGCCGCTGCTCCGCTGTCGGTCGTTCTGACCACGGCGGGGGTGGTCCAGCGGCCCTCCAACAGCGCCGGCTGGGGACGGTAGTAGCGCATGAACATCACGAACGGTCCCTTGGGAGCGGGCAGCCAGTTGGCCTGCCTCTCCTTGCCGGGCGAATCCGCCTGGATGTAGATCGTCAGCCCACCGTCAGGATCCTTCTTCAATCCAGCCAGCATCGGCGAGTTGATCAGATAGCGGTTG